>JACOXQ010000003.1 GCA_016182285.1 Candidatus Kaiserbacteria bacterium | reverse complement strand
CAGCGCCGCGGCGAAAGAAACGCTGATGAGCGCAGCCTCCAGACTCAATCTCTCTCCGCGCAGTTTCCACCGCACCATGCGAGTGGCGCGCACCATCGCCGACCTCGCCGGCGCCGACTCGGTCACTCCGGCATTCGTACACGAGGCTTTGCAATATCGTCCCCGCGGCCTCTTCGGATTTGAATAATATAAAAGTGCTATAGTCGCTATATGTCAGAAGGACCTCCGAAAATGCCCGAGGGAATGACGAAGCTAGAATACATTCTTCTCGCAGAAGAACTGGGCATGCAGGCAGAAGGATTACCATTCCCAGGTATAGATGCAAATGCGTACGCAAAAATGAAGGCAGATGAAGCGAACCCGGACCCAAATTATCCTGACACTACCACTTCAATAGATGAGCGCGTTCGGAGGTTGCACGAGCACGGAATGAACGTAGTCTTAGGGAAAAATCCGGAGAGCGGTAACGTTTACATCCTGCCTCGTGACTCTGATGACATTGAAAAAGACGGCCTCTTCCCAAAACACTTGAATGTTCAAAGTGGTATGGACCCTAGGCTCATGAAATTAATCGAAGCGAGCAAAAAGCCTCTCCTCAAGAACCTCATCGTCCTACCCGCAGAGCACAAAATAAAACCGTCATTTCAAAAGAAAGATATTATATCGCCCACGGAGTATTAAGGGCAGACTACCATATTTAAATGTTTAAAAATTTAAAGATTTAAATATGGCGACGATACAGAGATTTGAAGATTTGGTAATGTTTAAGAAAGCGCGCGAGCTGACAAAAGCCGTATATAAGTCGCTCGCATCCTGCAGAGATAGGGGATTCTGCGACCAGATTCAGCGCGCGTCTGTTTCAATTGTTTCAAACATCGCGGAAGGGTTTGAGAGCGGCACGAAACAAGGATTTCTGAATTACTTGTATATCGCAAAGGCATCGGCGGGCGAGGTGCGCGCACAGCTCTACGTCGCACACGACATTGGATATTTAAATATTGAAACGTTTAAACATTTAAATCCTCTTGCAGAAGATTGCAGCCGTCTTATCGCGAGCTTCGCGAAAAAATTAAAATCCGGAGGCATGTCTGGTTTGCAATACAAAAGCGAAACGCGCGACCTCGCGGGAGAGATGATGGTACAAGCAGGTTATGTAAGGCTACCGAACGGACAGGTTGTGAAAAAAGATTGATGCGCTTCAGTACCGCACCCGCTGTCTGTTCGTATTTGAATGACATTTTAAATATTTAAATATCTAAAATTTGTGCTATACATATATCGGATTAAAGGTGGCGCCGATAACACCAGCGCCGTGTTCGTTTCAACAAAATGAGGAAAAAATGACGACGAAAATTGTAATCATAACGCATCCCGATTGCGATGACAGTCACCCGGTCAGGCTCACCAACAACGAGAGAAGTGCTTTTTTAAAAATTCTCAAGTCTCTCGAGAAGTTCGTTAAAGACAAAAAAGTGGCGGTTCTGGCGTCGGCGGCACCTGAAATCACTTTCTATGCGAACAGCGTTGCGAGACATTTCGGCTCCGACGAGCCTGAAATATGCGAATGTCTCCTTCGCAACGGTAGAGATGAGCTGGACGTAAACGACGGATGCGACTGCATTTGCGATTTCATTTCTCCGGAGTTTGACCTCGTAATCGCCATTGCTGAAAACGGTTTCGCCGGAATGCTGGCGAACTCGCTTTCCTCGCAGGTTAAAAGGCCATGTAACAAAATACACAAGCTCGGTATGAGCGACGTATACGTTATATGAACCAGCTTCAACGAAAGCCGTCCCGCCTGTTTTTTGAAAACAGGCTGGACGGTTTTTTTATTTTTAAATCACTGCGGAGTGCAGACGGAGCCGAGCGAGCATTGTGCAAGCGGGTTCGCCGCTCCGCGGACTTCAAAGTGAAGATGCGTGCCTGTCACTCTGCCGGTTGAGCCGACATAGCCGATGATCTGTCCACGCAAAACTTGCTGGCCGACCGAAACGGCATTGGAGGAATTATGCGAATAGAGCGTCTGCGTGCCGTTACTGTGCGTGATGACAACGTAATTTCCGTATCCGCCGTTCCATGCTCCGCCGCTTCGTGAGATTATAACAGTCCCTTCAGCGGCCGCGTAAATCGGGGTGCCGCGCGCCACGCCGATGTCAATGCCGTTCCATCCGTGCAGTCTCTGTGTGATGATGCCGCCCGGCACCGGATTGATGTAATAGCCGGCCAAGAACGAACCGCCGCCGCCGAGCAGTGGAGACGATGGGAGTACGCTTTGAGGCGGCGCGGCAATCTCTCCGCCCGGAATGATGACGGTTGAGCCGATAACGAGCGGGTCGGTCAGAGACAAGCCGTTGTACTGTGCGATATCATTTGCATCGGCGCTGTATTTCTTCGCCAGAGATTTAAGGGTATCTCCCTTTACTATCGTGCGCTCAACGCCGGATATCGGCAGGATGACGAGAGTATCGCCGGGATGTACATCCCTGGCGTTTTTCAGGTTGTTCGCCCACACGATAGTGTTTATTGAAACATCAAACATCTTCGCGACGTCTGACAGCGTGTCTCCCTTGCGCACGACATAGACCGAGATACGGTCCGATGCGGCTGAACCGGCGGCGCCTGAAATCGCGCCTGAAGGCCCGCCGTAGGCGAGAAGCGCCTTTCCTCCGCTCGTCTGGATGCTGTCGAGACCCTTATTCGGATTCGGGTCTGAATTAGTTGCCGCGCTTAACAGATACGGTCCCGAATTTGGAGTGAACGTGTTCACTGCCGCGTCCGCGTTCGTAGAAAAAGGCCAAAATGCGTTCGCATAGTTTGGCGAGGTGGATGTAGCGAACGCCAGACCCGCTAATACCGATATGAAAAAATGTTGATTGAGTTTAATGGAAAACGAGGGCGGTTCGGTGTGTCTGCGAATACAAGAATGGCTTACATACCTCGTATATAAGCCATTCCTTGAGTACTTCCGTATCAGCTATACAGACAGTATAGCGGAGCAGAGTCCGCAGTCAATCGGCTCCGTTGTTGCCTGTGGAGAGCGGCTAAATGGTAGAGTGCGCGAGTGGAATACCTGAAAGGATTAAACGACGCCCAGAAGCGCGCGGTTCTCGCGACTGACGGCCCGATATCCGTTCTCGCGGGCGCCGGCAGCGGGAAAACGCGCGTGCTCACCACGCGCATCTACCACCTTATCCGCGAAGGAATTCCCGCCGACAAGATTCTCGCCGTCACGTTTACGAACAAAGCCGCTAGAGAAATGCGTACGCGCGTTCAAACTATGCTCGGCATGGACTTAACTACAGACTACAGACTACATACTACAACCGCTTCTCCTTTTATCGCGACATTCCACGGTCTCGGCCGTGAATTGCTGGAGAGCTACGGCAAAGCTATCGGTATACAGAAATTCTTCAGCATCTACGACCGCGACGATTCGGAGAAGGCCGTTGGCGCGGCGCTGAAGGCGCTAGATATAGAAACGAAGGAGCTCTCGCCGCGCGCAGTACTCGGCAGGATATCGCGGCAAAAGGGAGAGGGAATGCGCGCGCAAGAGTTCTACGAGAAACATGCGCGGGAGGGTTTCGGCAACAGGATTACCGCCGAAGCGTGGCTCCGGTATGAGAAAACATTGAAAGAAGAAAAGGCGCTGGACTTTGACGACCTAATCGCTCTGCCTGTTCGAATGTTGGAAGAGCATAATGATATACGCGAACTCGCGCAAAATCGCTGGAGTCATATTCATATAGACGAGTATCAGGACACAAACAGTTTGCAGGAGCGGTTAGCCGGAATACTCGCGGAGAAACACAAGAATTTATTTGTAGTCGGAGACGGCGATCAGGCAATTTATGGATGGCGGGGAGCCAGAATGGAAAACATTTTGAATTTTGAAAAGAGATACCCGCAGGCGCAGACGGTTATTCTGGAGCGAAACTATCGTGCGACTAAAAATCTCGTAGACGCGGCGAACGCGGTGATTGAAAAAAACAAAAACAGAAGAGAGAAATACTCAACGACTGAGAAAGATGCAGGCGAATCTATCGTTGTGCATATCGCATTGAATGCGGAAGACGAGGCGCGATGGATAGCAAACCGGATAAAGCAACAGATGTCAGAGGGGCAGAAACCGGAAGAGATGGCGATACTTTTCCGCACCAATTTCCAGTCGCGCGCTCTGGAAGAAGGGATGCTCCGCGCCGGCGTGCCGCACAAGGTTCTTGGAACGCGGTTCTTCGCCCGCAAGGAGGTGAAGGACGCGCTAGCATGGATGCGCCTCGCGCTGGACCCCTCGCGCGAGGCGGACAAAATACGCGCGGCATCGTCTCCGCCTCGCGGTATCGGCAAGGTAACGCTCGGCAAGCTCGTAGCGGGAGAGCGTGCGCAGCTGCGCGCCGGCGAACTCGCTAAAGTTGAGGCTTTTGAGCGAGTGGTTCAAGAACTCTCGCGGTCCGCTCTCTCGCTAAAGCCGTCTGAATTCGTAAAGCTGGCAGTAGAAAAGAGCGGCATGAAAAAAGCGCTCTTTGACGAAGGAAGCGAAGAGGATAGAGAACGATTTGAAAATATTGAAGAACTCGCATCGGTTGCCGCTAGGCACGATGAAATGCCTGGCAAAGACGGCATAGCACTGTTTATCGCCGAGGCGGCGCTGGCTAGCGACCAAGACGAACTCGACATCCATCAAGGTGACACCTCGCGGCGAGGCGTCACCTTGATGACCGTACATGCGGCGAAGGGTCTTGAATTCAACACTGTTTTTGTGAGCGGCATGGAAGAAGGCCTGTTTCCGCATGCAAATATGAATGAAAAAGATCGCGACGAGGAAGAGGAGAGAAGGCTCTTCTACGTCGCGATGACGCGAGCGAAGGACCGCCTCTGCCTCACGCTCGCGCGCATCCGAAAGATTTACGGCGCAGATTCAGTCACAATCCCGTCCTCGTTTCTCGCGGACATTGACGGCTCGCTGATTCACTATGATGAAACTGAAGGTGAAATAATTATTGAAGCGTGACCCTCATTGCATCTTCACCAATAGGTGATACACTTTTGATATATGGCCACAACCAAAGAACGCATTCTGATAACTCTCGCGCCGTCAACGGCACGGGCGCTCCGCGCCCGTGCCAAGCGTGAACAGACGCCACGCGCTACTATAGCCGCACAGTTTGTTGAGATATGTCTATTAGACGTACCTACTCTCACCCTGTCTCCTGATGGAGAAGCGCGCGCTCTGCGTGCGATACGAGCATATGAGCGCGAACGGCGCGCGGGAACTATACGGGAACTTACCGGGAGTCTCGCGGATTTAGCTTAATATATGCGAATCTCGCGAATTTATTACACAAAACACTTCAACCGAGCATATAAAAAGTTTTCAAAAGATATACAACAACAGGTGCGAGATAGGGAAGCGTTGTTTCTTGCCGACTGTTTTGACTCGCGCCTAGAAACTCACAAACTTGGCGGCAAATTAAAAGGTTTTTGGGTATTCTCCATCACACGGAAGTACAGGATACTTTTTGTTTTTGAGGACAATAAAGAAGTCACGTTTTTGGATATAGACGACCACGATTTGTATCGATAAATTATGCGCGCTAAGAAATCACTCGGGCAGAACTTCCTGATGCATGCGCGCATCGCGGAGCGCATCGTTCTCGTATCGGGCGCGGATAGCAACTCTGTCGTGCTGGAGATAGGCCCCGGCACCGGCATGCTCACGCGGGAACTTCTAAAAATAGCAAGAAAAGTTATTGCCATTGAGGCTGACAAAGAACTTTTTGGGAAATTGCGAACTGATTTCGCTGATGAGATCGCAAACGGGCATCTTGAACTCGTCCACGGCGACATCCGCGATTGGAATTTTGGCATGTACCTTAATTCACGCTATAGCGTAAAAGATGGTGCACGTGATTATCAG
>JACOXQ010000002.1 GCA_016182285.1 Candidatus Kaiserbacteria bacterium | reverse complement strand
GAGATGTACGCGCTCTGGAAGATGCGGGCGAAAGCGAGGGTGGACAAGTGGTGTCCAATCCTTCCCGTTCGGTAAAGCAGTTCGTGTTTCAAAAGCCCGCGGCATGCCGCGGGCTTTTTCTATACACAACCGCATCAGTGCGATGGCGCGGTGGTATACTATCTCTGTATGCTGACCAAGGACGATAAAAAATTTCTGACCGAAAACTTTGGGACAAAAAAGGAAGTCGGCGCTATACGCGATGGATTGGACATTTTGCGGAACAAGTTAACCATGTCTAGTCTCGAAAAATTCGATTTCAAGTCCGAAGTAGAAGCAATGAGGGCGTCAGATATTAGAACCGAAGAAAAGATTGATAAATTAATTACTATAATGGACGGTTATGCGGGCAAAATCGCAGAGCTGGACCAAGAAAACAAAATGGGAGCGAGAACGCTACATCGCCACGGCGTTCAGATACAAGAACTCGCGAAGGCAACAGGCACGGCTCTTTCGGAATAACCCATGCTTTTTAAATACCACGCGATTGACCAGGACGGGCATGAAAGAGACGGAACGATAGAGGCCCCATCGCAGGAAGTCGCGGTATCCGCGCTCCAGAGGCGTAGCCTCATCATCTCGGTAATAGAATCGTCGGAAAAGCGTTCTCTGCTGAATATGGATTTATCGTTCTTCGGCCGTGTTTCCAACAAAGATGTCGTCATCCTCTCGCGCCAGATAGCCACTCTCTTTGAAGCGCAGGTATCCGCGCTGCGCATCTTCCGCCTGCTGGCCGCCGAGGTGGACAATAGGCGGCTGGCGGAGGTTCTCTCCACCGTAGGGGACGACCTGCAGGGAGGCAGTCCGATCAGCTCGGCGCTTGCGCGCCACCCGAAGGTTTTTACCGCGTTTTATGTGAACATGGTTCGTGCCGGCGAAGAATCCGGCAAACTGTCGGAGACGTTCGTATATCTGGCCGATTATCTGGACCGCTCGTACGACATCGTCAGCAAGGCAGAAAACGCCCTTATTTATCCGGTGTTCGTCATCGCCGTTTTCTTCGGCGTGATGGCTCTCATGCTAACGCTCGTTATACCGAAAATTAGCGCCATTCTGGTGGACTCCGGCCAGGAGATACCGGTTTATACCAAGATAGTCATAGGTCTTTCCAACTTCCTCGTCAGTTACGGCATTTTCGTCCTCATAGCGCTTGTTGCTGGCGGCTTTTATCTTTGGCAATTGAGCAAGACGGAGAAGGGCAAGCTGATTTTGGACAGTTTGAAGCTTTCAATACCGTATGTCGGCGACCTGTACAAGAAACTCTATCTTGCGCGCATAGCCGACAACTTCTCAACGATGCTTCTGTCCGGCGTTTCGGTTATTGAAGCCATAGAGATTACCGGCTCTGTTGTCGGCAACGCCGCGTATGAAGCGGTGCTTGCCGAAGCGGGTAGGGACGTGAAGGGCGGCTCCTCCATTTCAGATGCGCTCGGCAGACATCCGCAAATGCCAGGCATTATGATCGCGATGACGAAGGTTGGCGAGGAGACCGGCGAACTCGGCAAGATCCTTACGACACTCGCCAAGTTCTATAATCGCGAAGTAACCAATGCCGTTGACACCCTAGTCGGTCTCATAGAGCCTATTATGATAGTTCTATTGGGCCTCGGCGTCGGTACGCTCCTCGCCGCCGTCCTGCTGCCTATCTACAACCTCGCCGGAGCCCTGTAAAGCACTATCCACAGTCTTGTTTATCTTAAGGCCCAGGGGGCGTACAATGGATTCATTAGCCGCATATAATATATTCATGTACATAAACCGTTCCAAGGGTTTCACCCTCATTGAGTTACTCGTCGTAATCGCCATCATCGGCATTCTTTCAGCCGTCGTGCTAGCTTCGCTTAACACGGCGCGCTCAAAGGGTAACGATGCGGCCATCCAATCCGACCTTTCAACCATTCAAACACAGGCTGAAATCTTCTACAGTGCAGGCAATACGTATACAGGCCTTTGTGCAGACACTACCATTGAACGTGCTCGCGCCGCCGCTGATGCGGCAAATGGAACAACCGTTGCCGCCTTTTGTTCCGCTAATGCAACTGCATACGCAGCAACTGCGCAGTTCGTAGCGAACACCGGCGATTATTGGTGCGTTGATAGCACGGGCAATTCAAAAAGAATAACCGGGACGGCATCTGCAATCACAGTCTGTCCGTAGTTCTGTCCGCAGGTTCTTAAGCCGTTCCGAGCACACGAAAAGCCCCTCAAAAGAGGGGCTTTTCGTGTGCGTCTGATAATATGAAGATACGCATGGAAATTATTTTCTTCGTTATTGGAGCGATTATTGCAAGTTTTGCCGGTGTAGTCTCGGAACGTCTCCATACAGGACAGGGATTCTTAACCGGACGTTCAAGCTGTAATGCGTGCAACGCGCCTCTCTCTACGTTCGCGCTTATTCCAATAGTTTCGTATTTTATATCGCACGGACGTTCGCTTTGTTGCGAAGCGCGCATATCCGCGCGCGCTCCGGTTACCGAGATTTTGCTCGGCGCGCTATTCGTGCTCTCTTATCTCAATTTAGGAATCACCGTCGCGCTCCCTTTTTTCCTTATATCACTTTCCGCTCTTCTGGCTCTTGTCCTGTATGATTTAGCTCATCAAATACTCCCGCCATCGCTTCTCGCCGTGTTCATCGCGGCGAGTGCGGCTGCGCGATTTTTTATTTCCGCCTCAATTTCCGACCTCTTCTCTTCACTCGCCGCCGCTCTTCTCATCGCTCTTTTCCTCGCTCTCATACACTTTGCATCAAGCGGGCGCGCAATGGGCCTTGCGGATGCTCCGCTTGCATTCGGGCTGTCTCTTCTCGCGGGCCCAAACGCTTTTTCCGGATTTATCTTTTCATTCTGGATAGGCGCGGTTATCGGTATAACTCTGTTGTTGCGCAGGCCGCGTGGCTCTAGAATGGGAGTTGAGGTGCCGTTCGCGCCATATCTCGCCGCGGGCTTTCTCCTCGCATACTTTACCCAATGGAACATATTCGCTCTCGTAAGGGGTTCACTCTTGTAGAACTCATGGTCGTACTCACGATTATCGTGGTTATCACGATGGTCGTGCTCGCCAGCCAGAGCTCCTTCAATAAGACGCTCATACTCGCGAACACCGCATATGACGTCGCACTCACTCTCCGTTCGGCGGAAACCTACGGGCTCGGGAGCAGGGCATTCGGCTCGACCGTAAATGCTGGATACGGCGTTCATTTTGAGAGCGGTACGCCCGGGTCTTTCACACTTTTCGCCGACTTGTATCCCGCTCCGTCAATTTCTTCCGTATGTCATCCGACTGCCGACCCGTCTGCCCCGAGCGCGCTTCCCGGCAACTGCAGTTACGAACAGGGACAAGGAGAGAAAGTCATGCTTTATACGCTCGGCAACGGCATTGCCGTGAGCGACTTCTGCGCGTATGCTCTCGGCAGCTGGTCCTGCGCCTCTGCCAATGGCGGCGGACTGACGACACTTGATATCATATTTGCACGCCCGAATCCAGAGCCATTTATGAGTGTAAACGGTTCTTACTCGTCTACATTTCCGGTAACGGACGCTTGCATCACCCTCTCTTCGCCTCAGGGCGGCGCACAATATATTTCAGTCGGGTCATCCGGGCGGATAACGGCGAACGCATCTTCCTGTCCATGAAAAATAAACGAGGATATACGCTCATAGAACTTATTATCGCCGTCGGCCTTTTCGCTCTTATAATGATGCTCGCTTCCGGCGCATACCTCGTGATGATAGGTATCAACCGGCAGGTGCAGAGCGTTGCGACCGGCATTGATAATCTGGCATTCGCACTGGAGACCATGACGCGCACTATCCGTACCGGCACGAACTATTCCTGCAACAACAGCGGGGACTGCAATAACGGCGGCACAACCTTTTCAGTCAGAAACGCAAGCGGTGTTACGACGAGCTATGCGCTCTCGGGAGGAGTCATTACGCAAGACGGTGTCGCACTCACCGACTCTTCCGTCACCGTATCCTCGCTCGTGTTCTATGCGTCCGGCACCGGCAAGCCGCCCGGCGACTATGCGCAGTCGCGCGTTACGATAATCGTATCCGGAACGGTTCCATCCGGCCCCGGAGAAACTGAGCCGTTCAACGTAGAGACTGGCGCGACAATGCGCGGCTCCGACCTATGAATTCCAAACTGCCAACTGGCTTTACTCTAATTGAGTCCATGGTCGCAGTGACTATCCTAACGCTCGCAGTAGCAGGGCCTCTGATGACGGCAAATCGTGCCATCGTCGCCGCACAGTCCGCACGCGACCAGCTCACCGCTTCATATCTGGCGCAGGAGGGTATTGAACATGTGCGCGCCATTCGCGATAATGCGTATCTCGCCGCTTATTATGCCGGCGGCGCCGGTATCTCCACTACTGCATGGAACAATTTCCTCACCGCGTCCGTCGCTCAATGCCGCAGCGCCGAATGTTCTCTTGACCCGACATTGCCGATTGGATATGGAAGCGGTTCTTCGCTCTATCAATGCGCGGGAAATAACTGCAAGCTCTATCTTCTCTCAAACGGCGTCTATGCCACCAATCGCAGCGGACAAACGGGAACCGAGACGCGTTTTAAGCGCACGGTTCAAATAGTAGATATAGCCGGCACGAGCGACGTATCCGGTTCCCCGTATCCGGATAAGCGCGCAGTTTCAAAAGTATCGTGGGACTTCCACGGAACCGCATATTCGGTGACAATCTACGACCACCTTACGCCATGGCAATAACTCTAGAAAACAGAAAACAGGAAACAGAGACCGGAAAGAAAACGAAGAGAGGATTCGCGCTGCTGATTGCCGTTGTATTCATGTCCGTGATGCTTTCATTCGGGCTGGCGCTCGGCTCGCTCTCATACAAACAGCAGGTACTCGCGTCGTCGGCGATACAATCGCAGTATGCGTTTTATGCTGCGGATGCCGGTCTTGAATGCGCTCTCTATGCCGACCAGCAAGAGAACCGTTTTGCGTATCCGCCGAGCGCCCCTTCATCCGCACCGACGATGACCTGCGACGGTTCTGCGGCGATTTCCGCTTCGTTCTCATATACGGCGAGCCAAATGGTCGTCTATAATCGCGTTTCTCTGGATTCAAACAAAAGATGCGCGGACGTAACCGTCTATAAGCCGAGCGGCGCCGGTACGACGTATCTTTTTTCCCAAGGATATGACGTGTCCTGCGCGACAGTCGCGAACCCGCAAGGCACTCGTTTTGTCGCGCGCGGCATCAACGTTCACTACTAATCATGCCTGCCACTCGCGATATCAGAGAGCGTGCGAAGCAGCTTCAAGAACTTCTCGCGTACCACGCGCACAAGTATTACACTCTGGACTTTCCGGAGCTCTCCGACAGCGCATACGACGCGCTCCACAGGGAACTGCTTGAGCTTGAAGAAAAGTATCCTGAACTGGCGCGCCGCGACTCCGTAACGCAAAAGGTCGTCGGTGAAGCCATGCCGTTTTTGAAAAAAGTGCGGCACGCCGTAACGCAGTGGTCGTTTAATGACGCATTTTCCGAAGAAGAGGTGCGCGCGTTTGATGAAAGAGTAAAAAAAATTAGCGGAACCAAAGCAACATATGATTTGGAATTAAAAATAGACGGGCTCAAGGTCGTATTTACGTACGAGAAAGGGAAGTTGGCACTTGCGGCGACGCGCGGGGACGGCGTCGTCGGCGAGGACGTTACGCACAATATCCGCACTATTTCCGCGATACCGGAACGCTTGTCAAGGCGGGTAGATTTAATTGCAGAAGGAGAAGTGTATCTCACGCGGTCGGGATTTAAAAAACTTAACGCCATTCGCGAGAAAAGGGGAGAGCCGATGTTCGCGAACCCGCGCAACGCCGCCGCCGGCTCGCTCCGCCAGCTGGATCCGAAGGTCGCGGCTAGCAGGCCGCTCGGAGCTTTCTTATATGACGTGGCGAAAACTTCTGAAAACTTGCTTCAGACACAGAGTGGAGA
>JACOXQ010000058.1 GCA_016182285.1 Candidatus Kaiserbacteria bacterium | reverse complement strand
GCAAACGATTATCACTCGCAGAAAATCCAATTCTTATTGTTTGTACAATTGCAAATACAAGCACGAGAAATAATGGAACGGATACTTTCCCCATCAGTAAACTGAAAGTCCTTTGCGGCCATATTATTTGGGCGGTTGTTTTCTCCATATTGAGAAATTATATCATTCAACAGCTTGTGCAAAAAGCCGAGCGGGTCAAACAACGGATCCGCCAGATGGCGGATGAGACGTGGATTACACAGAGCAATCCTACGTATTAATACCGTAAAACTCCTTAAAGAGACTAGTAATGGACTTGGGCGTCCATATTCCAAAGAAGAAATGGCAATATATGTGTGGTGGCTACTTTGCTTGAAGATAACTCATCAAACTTCTGTTCATACACTGAAAGACTCCTCTTGTGAGCCTCTTCAGCCGAGTGTCCCTTGATAAGAGAAATGGCCACCTGATTTGAGCACTCAAGAATTGGACCTGCATAAGGATCTTCGAGTGGTTTCTGCATGTAATCTGGATCGAGCGGAATAATGAATGGCCGTATGTACCCGACGAAACCTTCGGCACCTTTTTCAATTAGGACGTGCCCAAGAATCACTCCTGAGGAACAAGCTCTTGTGTATATTATTTTGTTCTCGAACAGGTTATCGCCATTATCAGTTGCAAGAATAATTTCCTCGTTACTTTTCCCTGCTACTGCATACTCATTGCCGTGACCATTTAGTACAACGAGATTGAACGGTTGCTTTTTTAGGTAGCTTTGAAATTGGTCCCTTGTAACGTCTTCTCGTTCGAGCACTTTGACTTTAGCACCCTTTCTTTTTGCCTCTTCTATTAATAACTGCGACCAGGCATGAAGATAATGAGTGCCTTCATCATAGTGCGGTGTCGTTATGAGGAGTTGCATTATTTACCTATACGGACACGGGTCCCGGCAAGGACGAACGCCTACTAAAATTACGGAGATAGGCCATTTGTATATCCACCATTTGTTTCCCTACAGCGTTCTGTTTTCGAACGCTATCAATAAGTTCACTGACCGAATAACTTCCGCCTATACCTTCAAGAGCCCCGATGGAAACCTTCATGTTCCGAGGTAAAGACTCCAGTCTTGTTACGACAAGATTGACGATATCCTGGGAAATTTCTTTTTCTTCAGGTTTCATTTTGGTTCATTCTCGTCTTTAAGTATACCCATTTCAAATAATTTCTTCAGTATCTGATCGCCCAGTGCACTTTCCGCGCTTATTTCTTGAAACGCAACATCCCAACTGATTGGCCTACCATCATCTAGAACTACAACTGCCTCCTTTCGGACAGCAATCGGGAGATTAGGATAAAGTCGGAAGAAAGCGTCCCGGTTCATTGAGTATAAGTATTATATACTAATGATGCAGTTTGCATGAATCAGATACGACGGGGATAACCTACTTCTTCGTTGGATCAGTGATAAGGGGCAGGCCAATGTGACGGAAGAAGGCTTCGGCCTCGGCCTTACTTTTGGCGGTGGTAACGATGGTGACGGCGAAGCCGAAGACATCCTTCAAGTCTTCGTCCGAAGTTTCGGGGAAAATGGTGTGCTCTTTGATGCCAATCGTGATATTGCCCATGTCATCAATCGCTTTTGGCGAGAGACCGCGGAAGTCGCGCGTGCGCGGTAGGGCGATGTGGATGAGCTTGTCTATGAAGTCAAACATTCGCGCGCCGCGTAGAGTGACTTGGAGTCCGACAGTGTCGCCTTCGCGCACCTTGAATGAGGCTATTGAGATTTTTGCAGGACGCGCGGAAGTCTTCTGTCCGGTAATTCTCGCAATGCGGTCTTCTATGAGCTCTATTTGCTTCTTGTCGCGCTTCTTGCCGACGCCGGAAGAAACGACAGCCTTGGTGATGCGCGGACCCTGCATCGGGCTCGTGTATTTAAAAGTTTCCGCGAGTGCGGAGTAGGATGACTGCTGTCTTTGTTTAGTGATGGACATAAAATTATTTATCTATGTGCGCGACATTGGATGCGTTGATCGGCCGAGACTTTTCTATAATACGTCCCACCTTGCCGGAACTTCCCTTCATATGTCGCTTATAGATGGCGACGCCCTCTACGATAACTGTATTTTCGCGAGGAAACGCGCGCAGGATAACGCCGGTCTTCCCCTTGTCCTTCCCGGATATCACTCTCACTTTGTCTCCTTTTTTTACATGCATACTCAAGGTGTTATACGACTTCTGGCGCGAGGGATACGATACTGTGCCAGCCCATCTCCGAGAGTTCGCGAGGGACCGGGCCGAAGATGCGGTTTCCCTTCGGCGCCATCTCCTTGCCCTGCTTCTCAATAAGCACGACAGCGTTCTCGTCAAAGCGGATGTAGGAGCCGTCCTTGCGAGCGAAAGGCTTAGTTTGTCGGACTATGACAGCGCGAAATATGTCCTTCTTCTTCACTGCCTTTCTCGGCTCGGCAGTCTGGACGGACAGGACTACCACATCTCCAATGCCGGAGTATCTGCGCTTGCTTCCTCCGAGCACCTTGAAAATGCGTCCGATTTTACCGCCGGAATTATCCGCTATCGCCACAATGGATCGGTCTTGTAACATAAGAAGAATGGGCACTAGGCTTTAGGCACTAGCTTAAAATGCTTGTGCTTAGAGATGGGGCGCGTCGCTACTATTGTGACGGAGTCGCCGACCTGCGCTGTATTGCCGGGGTCGTGTGCGAGATACTTTTTAGAACGCACGAAATATTTCTTGTACTTCGCGTTCTTCACGTAACGATCCACGCGGACCGTGGCAGTATCCTTCATCGCCGTTTTGACGACGACGCCGACGAACGATTGCGGGCGAGTGATTTTTGTTTCCATAAATTATTTCGCACGCCCTACTTCGCCCTGCGGGCTTCGAAGGGCACGTACAGACTGCTCTGTCAGTATGCGAGCGACCGTTTTTCGTAGTTTGCGCGGTGCGTTTGAATCTTTAGCTCGGGCGCCGGCGGCCGAGAAACGTTCGGCGCGAAGCGTCTCGCGCGTATCGGCGAGGAGCTTAATGAGCTCTTGGTCAGTCTTCGCTGTCATTGTATCTTTTTTTGTCATATAAACGGAGAAAAAGCAAACTCATCTGGCGATTATTGACGTTCTGACAGGCAGTTTCATCCCAGCCTGACGCAGATGCGCGCGAGCGACGTTCTCCGGAACGCCGTCAATTTCAAAGAGTACGCGGCCAGGACGAACCTCAAAGACGTAGTGATTCGGGTCGCCCTTACCGCTACCCATGCCCACTTCGGCCGGTTTCGCGGTGACCGGACGGTCTGGGAAGATGCGTATCCATAGCTTCCCTGTCTTAGCGGTGGCGCGCGTAATCACCTTACGGGCAGACTCAATCTGGTTGCTCGTCACGCGCGCGCTAGAAAGTGCCTTAAGGCCGAAGGAGCCGAATGCAATGGTCGTCCCGCGCGTCTCAGGGCGATTCAAACGCTTATCGCTCTTACGCTGGGTCTGCCACTTTCTATGCTTCACTTTTTTAGGGAATAACATACAGAAATAATTAGCCGGCTACCTTCGCCTTTTTCTCTTCATACTTATCACCGCGATAAATCCAGACCTTGATACCGATGACTCCGTACGGCAGGTACGCTTGTTCATGCGCGAAATCTATATCTGCACGGAAGGTCTGAAGAGGAATCCGGCCTTTTTTCAATTCCTCTTTACGGCTCATCTCCGCTCCGCCGAGGCGTCCCGAGAGCGCGATACGCACTCCCTCCACCTCGCGCGCGGCGATTACCTTCTCCGCCGTCTGTTTCAGCACTCTCCTAAACGGCATTCGCTTCTCCAAACCTTCTGCAATCATGTACGCTACAACGGCCGCATCGGTCTCCGGCTGACGTACCTCAACGATGTCAAACTTAAGCACGCGACGGTCAGTCGGCGCTATCTTGCGCACCATATCTGTAAGCTCTTTGCGCAGCTTCACCGCGTTCTCGCCCGAACGGCCGATGACGAGACCCGGACGACCAGTTGAGAGAATTATGCGCAGCTCGCTCGCAGAGCGCTCTATTTCTATCCCGCTCGTGAACGTGCCTCGCAGTTTTTTTGTAAGAAAACGACGAAGAAGTTCGTCCACCTTTATATTCTCTCGGTAACTCTTTTTGTCGGCGGCGAACCAACGGCTCTTCCAGTCTCGTATGATGCCGAGACGATGTGCGTAAGGATGTACGATGTGTGTCATGGTGTAAATGCAGGCGCTAGGCTTTAGGCTTTAGCGAATAGAGATTCACAATCATGCGGCTTTTACGGCGGCGAATCATAGACGCGCGGCCGAAGGCTCTCGGCATATATTTTTTCAATATACCGGCGCTTTCAACGGTTATAGACTTTACAATCATGTCGTCCGGGTTTTCTCCTTTCTCTTTCGCGGAAGCGGCGGCACTCTTGATAAGCTTCGCAACAGGTTCTGAAGCGCGCTTCGGCAAGAACTTCAGAACGGCGAGTGCAGCCGGAATCCTCTTCCCTTTCACGAGCTCAGTAACAAGCTTCACCTTGCGCGGAGGCTGATTGTGGGATGCAAGAGTGGCTTTCATATTTGTATCATTCGTTTTCATTCGTCAACAATTCGTATTTTATTTCGCGGCCGGCGCGGCTGCAGGAGCCTCCTTAGCGGCCTTAGCGGCTGCGATTTCAGACTCGGCTTTCTTGGCCTCAATTTCTTTTTGCATCTTGCCTCCGTGACGGACGAACTTCTTGGTCGGCGAGAATTCGCCGAGGCGGTGCCCTACCATCTCTTCTGAAACGAGAACCTCCAAATGCTGTTTGCCATTGTGAACGCCGAAAGTAAATCCGACCATCTCCGGGCTCACTTGGCTCCGGCGCGCCCACGTCTTAATAACCCCAGCAGTTGCTGGTTTCAGATTTTTGACCTTCTTCAAGAGCTTGACGTCTACGAAGGGTCCTTTCTTAAGAGAACGTGACATATAAAGTAATTAAAAACGCGCCATGCGCGATAGTTCAAAGATACAGGAAGCCGTCTGCGAAGTCAAACATACCGTCCGAAAACACCCCCATAACTCCTAGCTTATTCCAGAACCTTGACAAATCGTATTTGCAATATGAAGTTAGACCTTTCTGTTCTTGCCGACCCCCACACTCGCGGACGAGTGACGGGGCTACGCTTTGCGGCTCTTTCCTACTTTACGTCTCGTAATTATATGCACATTGGAGTACTTCTTCGGAGTTCGGGTCTTCTGTCCCTTGCCTGTGGGCTTACCCCACTTGCTCTTGGCGCGACGGAGTCCGCGGCCCTGCTTACCTTCTCCACCGCCGTGCGGGTGGTCCACCGGATTCATCGCCGTGCCGCGCACCGTCGGACGTATGCCTAGCCAGCGGCTTCTGCCGGCCTTGCCGATGACGACGAGATTGTATTCCTCGTTGCCGACTGCGCCGATAGACGCGTAGCAAAGGTCAGAAACCTTGCGAATCTCTGTTGAAGGAAGCTTTACCTGCGCATAACCGGCGTCGTGCGCGACTACTTCGGCGAAGTTGCCGGCCGAGCGCACCAGCGAGGCGCCGGCCATCTGCGAAAGCTCAATATTGTAAATAAACGTGCCTACCGGAATCTTCCCAAGCGGCATTCTGTTCCCTACGGTAATTGGCGCGTCTTCGCCGACAATAAAAGTGGAGCCAACTTTAACTTCTTTTGGCAAAATCACGTAGCGACGCTCGCCATCGCGATAGAGCGCGAGGCCGATGAAGGCCGAGCGGAACGGGTCATATTCAACAGTCTCTATCTTGGCGGGAATATTCTTCTTATTGTAAGAGAAATCTATTTCGCGAAAACGTTTCTTGTGTCCACCACCCTGATGTCGCGTAGTTATACGACCGAATGCGTTTCTTCCACCCTGACTACTCTTCTTCTTCAAAAGTGGCTTGTGCGGAGCGTCACCCGAGAGAAGCTCTCGGTACGGGAGAGTGGTCATGTGTCGACGACTCTTGGATGTAGGTTTGTAAGTTTTCATGATACGAATAGTTAACGAATTTAAACTAATGTTACGAATAAATACAATGACTTAATCCAATTCGTATCATTCGCATGCATTCGTATATTGGCATAACATTTATGCAAATTGGATGCTGTCGCCTTTGTTCAGGTAGACATACGCCTTGCGTCGCGCGGCGCGTACACCGACGCCGCGCTTGGTGCGCATCGCCTTCCTCTTGGCGGGCAGATTCACGATGCGAATCTTGCGGGGTTCAACCTTGTAAATATCTTTGATAGCGCCGGCGATATGCGCCTTCTCGGTCGCGATAAGCGCCTTCTCTGAGAACCACGGCGCGCGGATTATGTCGTGGGCTACTCCTGCGGCAAGCTTCGCTTGCCGCGCCCTGCGTAGCCTCGGCGAAGCAGGGGTCTTTTTCTTTATTTTTTTGTTACCGAAGAGTGCCATGGTTATTTTGTTATACGGGATGAAAGCACCTTAAACGCGGCTTCCGGGTTTTCAATAATCAAGTACTTGTGCGTTAGCACGTCTACGGGATTCAAACTGCGTAATTCTTCGGTCATTACACTTCCAAAATTATTAAAGCTCTTCATTGTATTTTTGTTATACGACGCGAGCGCGATAAGAGCCGTATTCTTTTTCTTCGTGACGAGTTCCGCGGTACCTGCACCCTTCGCCAGTTTCTCTATAGCAGTTTTAGCGATAGAAGTTTTCGGCGCGGTAAAAGTAAATGCGTCAACGAGAATAACCTCGCCATCCTTTGCTTTCCGCGAGAGCACCGAGAGAAGCGCGCCGATGCGCATCTTTTTATTTATTTTTTCACTGTAGTCGCGAGCATTGCGCGGACCAAACGTGATGCCGCCGTGGCGCCATATAGGCGAGCGGGTGGAACTGTGTCGCGCCTGACCGGTACCCTTCTGACTCCAGGGCTTTTTACCGCCGCCGGAGACTTCTGAACGGTCCTTTGTATGCGCTCTGTTTTGGCGCAAGTTCGCCTGCATCGCGGTCGTAACTTGGTGCACGAGGTCGCTTTTCCACGGCGCACCGAAAATCGTTTCAGGAAGCGCAATCGTCCCGACCTTCTTGCCATCCATTGAAAAAATAGGAAGCTCCATATTTATTTGCTTACGACTTCGAGCAACGAGCCGCGGCGGCCGGGCACAGCGCCGGAGACGATGATTTTACCTTCTTTCTCGTCAACGACGAGGATTTTTAAATTTGTTACCGTCACGCGGTCGGTACCCAAGCGACCGGCCATCTTCATCCCCTTGGCGACACGACCTCCCGCGCGCCCGCCGCCTCCGCCGATAGAACCCGGCGAGCGCTCGGTGTGCTTCTGACCGTGACTGCGCGGTCCGCCGTGGAAGCCGTGTCGCTTCACCACGCCGGCAAATCCTTTGCCTTTTGTAATCCCGGAAACCTGCACAACATCACCGACTGCAAAAGTATCCGCATTGATTTCACTGCCTACTGCAAACTGCTCACTGCCTCCTCCAGGCAATCTGAATTCTTTGATTGCCTGATAGCCCTTCCCTTTTGTATGTCCCAAGACTGCCTTAGAGATGTTCTTTGTGCGGCGAGTGCCGACGCCGACCTGAATCGCCGAATATTTATCAGCGCCATCGGCTGTCTTGACTTGCGTGACGGTTATCGGCTCGGCCAAGAGAATAGTGCCGGCGTAGGCGCGGCCATCCTCCGTAAATATACGGGTCATCTTTTCTTTCTTGGCGAGAATGAATTTCATCGAAAATCAGAACGCGCGATGACAGACGCATCGCGCGTTCTGCCATAGGTTCCCGAGGGAACGTAGCGTTACGAGCACTCTACACGAATGGTCAAGAAGATGCAAGAAAAAGATAAAGCCCTGTCGTAACAGGGCTTCTTCCGAGCGACCGTGAATTGCCTACTGCAATTCCAGAGGCACGACTTCCACCGGATGGTCGTTAAGGTGCGGGTAGTCGGCGTTCATATACCCGCAATGCTTTTCCGCTTCCGACTGATTCGTGAAAAGGCTTTTCTCGCCCGCTGCCAGCAGAAGTTTCATTGGCTGCGGACGGGGCGAGTCGTTCCCGATCGGCGGTAGTGGCATCGATTCAAAAAACGTTTTTGCCCAAACGAGGGCAAACACTTGCGTGGACATAGTAATCTCCTTGTGGTTGATGGATTTACGTGCGGACAGTGCGTGAATCTGCCTAGTAACCTACACCGCAACAGAAAATAAGTAAAGCAAACACACAACCGCCCTCACGGACGGTTGCGTGTTTGTTCAGCAATTTCCGCACTGTCCATTAACTTCTGTATGTTCGTTAAGTCTCACGACCGTGAGAGA
>JACOXQ010000057.1 GCA_016182285.1 Candidatus Kaiserbacteria bacterium | reverse complement strand
TCGGCGAGACAATGCATCGCTATGAGGAGATCATATCGTTTTGGGTCGAGGATCACGATGCGAATCCGCCGATCCTTCTCGTTGACACCGTCAAATGGCTCTCGCCCAATCTCGTGATCCCCCTCGATGGAGCGGACCCGAAACTTGTCCGCGCGTACCTCGCGGAGCGCGCAGAGGAAGTGCCCATGAAAGAGCCTGTGTGGCACAAAATCCTCGAATTTTTCGGACTGTAAGCCTTAATGCCCGTGCACACTAGTCTACCCTTACGCGTGTCGTCGCCTCCTTCGTACTACCCCCGATCGTAGTGCACTTCAGCACGAAATCGGCACTCTTCTTGAGCTTCGGCGTCGTGACCGTACCGTTCACATTCTTCACGTCCTTGTGTTCATCGGAGGTGACCCAGCCGATCGTTGATGTCTTATTTTTCTTGACGACCTTCGGATTTGCGACAAGTACGATCGCGGGCTTGGCTATCTGAATGCTGCACTGCTTCGTTGCGCTCGCGCTCCCATCAGTGCACTTGAGGCCATACGTTGCGACGTTGGCACTTGCAGGCGGATTCGCTATGGTGGCGGTTGTCAAGCCGCTTTGCGCGCCACCAGTTTCAAAGCCTGAACCTTCGGCGACTCCGGACGAGCATGAGAATGTGATGGCAATAGTCATGCCCACATCCGCCACTTGCGGCTGACATGAGAGTTGCGCGGTGATCGAGCCGCCTCCGGTGCCTCCGGTCGGCACACACTGCCAGCCACTGACGCATGCGCCGTTATACGTGGGTCGCCATGATCCGTTCTGACAACCCGACGGATCGGGCTGTGATGGAGGAGCCGAGGGACATCCTTGCCCTTGTTGCGGCTGCTGCGCGCACTGGGTGCCGCTGCAGCCGTACTGACACTGCTGCATCACCTGATCGACACACTGATTGTTGCGTGCGTAGAGTGTGTTGTTCGCACACAGCACGCTCGGACTGCACGTCCCCTGCGGATACGGCTGCCCGTTACCAGCCGCTGGCGGCCGCTGCGGCAAGGTCTGTTGCCCCCATTGTCCCTGCCCAGTCGTAAATTTCCATGGGTCCTCTTTGTTGTTGTTACTATTATTGAATCCTGTACAGTTCCCACCGGGACACGTTGAAGCGGCTTTGCATCGGCTGTCACTGGGATTCTTGACACAAAAATCTTTAAAAATTCTGTCGAACTCTGTTTCAGGTGCCGGTTTCGGCTTGGGAAGCAGAGTCCCTGGGGGCGTCTTTAGACTGCATGTGTATGTGCCATCTCCGGCAGCAACGCAGTTGTGACCTATTTTCTCCAGAGCCACCCGCTCTGTGTTATTCTTTGGGAAACACCATCGAGCGCCGCTGTCGTTGTAGCAGCTTCCTTCGGCCGAGACTTCCGGGTTTATCTTCGGATCGCCTGTCGGAGAGCCCGGCGTAGTATTTTTTTCCTCCTTCGCAAGCTCATCAAGCTGTTTTTGGACCTTCTCCCGCGCTGCATCGACATTTGCTTTTGAACTCTCAGTGTACGGGTCCTCATTTGCTAGCGCTTGCTTGAGCGCATTGAGTGTATTTGAGTCTAAGTCGCTCGGAATTGACGCGGGGTCCCTCTTAGAATCCGCCAAAAGTTTCTGCAATTGCTCAGCGGCGACGCCGTCCGCCGTTTTATTTATAGCTTTCGTGAGATCTGCACTTGCATTTGGATTGTCTACCCAGTCAGACCAGGGCCACCAACCCTTTTCCTTCGTGCTGAATGTGCCCGTAGGGGCACAGCCCTTCCCGTTGTGGTTAACTGGATGATCACCAGGATCCAAATCCTTATTGCAGCGCCAGACCGAGCACGCAAGAACGCCTTGTTTGGGAGTTTTTTCAAATGGCACAACCTTCGCCCCTGCGACCTTTTTTCCACCACTTGTTGGGGTCGCGCCAAGATAGGGACTTACAACATAGGTACACCCCGGAACGCAGTTCTGCTTCAAGTTCGCTTCGTCCTTCTTCACATCGCGGACATTCGTGGTCTTGGATGCCAAGAACTGTGGTTCACCACAATTATCCTTTGTGGTTGCGGTAGTGTGCGAGGCAGCAACTTGTGACTTAATGGGGCCTGAAACAATAGGTTCCTGCGCTGTCTCGAACGCGATGACTGCTGCCATGCCAAGAAGAAGTACCGCAGCAAGGACACCAATGAGCGAAACACCGCCCTCTCCCGCATGCGGGGATTTGTTCATGCCTCAATGATACCCCCTTTAGCGGCCTCGCCCGCTACAAATGTGGAAAAGGATGCAAATAGTTGCTACATTGCTTGAGCTACCCCTCGTCGTTCAATGGATAGGACGCATCCTTGCGGAGGATGTAATGTGGGTTCGATTCCTGCCGAGGGGACAAATTAAGCAGAAATCGCGCGGATACGTTTTGCGAGGCGAGATTTCATCCGCGCAGCTGTATTCTTCTTTATCGTGCCGCCTTTTGCTGCCTTATCGAGCGCTTTGAAGAGCTTCGGCAGCATCGTCTCCGCTTCCTTTCCCTTCTTCGAAGCGATAAGTTTCGCTACGTTCTTCACGATATCCTTCATCGCCTTCTTGCGGCGCTCGTTGAAAACGCGGCGGCGCAGAGCCGATCGCTCTGCCTTTTTTGCCGAACTCGTATTTGCCATGAAGTCGAATCCTACACTTAAGCATCGACGCGCGCAAGATTTTTTCCTTGCTGTTCACTGTTCTCTGTTCACTGTAAACTATCCGTATGATCGGCCGCATCGAGGGCACCGTTTCAGCTAAGCGTGTGGGGTTCATCATCCTCTCAGCAGGCGGCGTCGGCTACAAGGTAGCGGCAACACGAGAGGTACTCGCAGCACTCAAGATGGGAGAAAAGTTTGCGCTCTGGACGCACCTTGCCGTACGAGAGGATTCGCTCGACCTCTACGGTTTCCGCACCGAAGATGAGCTGCATTTTTTTGAGCTCTTGCTCATGGTACCGGGAGTCGGCCCTAAATCCGCACTCGCAATTCTTGATCTCGCACCGGTCGAAACGCTCCGCTCGGCTATCGCGCAGAGTAATACGCAATACCTCACGAAAGTTTCCGGCGTTGGCCGCAAGACCGCAGAAAAAATCGTACTTGAACTGCGCGAGAAAGTAGGTACCTCTGTTGCGGGTGAAGCGCTGCAGGGCGATGAAGATGCGCTCGAGGCGATGCGGAGCCTCGGCTACACACTCCACGAAGCGCGCGATGCGCTTCGCAAGGTGCCGCACGACGTTACAGAAGGAAGTGAGAGGCTGCGCGCAGCGCTCAAAATCCTCGGCGTTAAATAAGAACATGCTGCGGGCACTCAAGGAACTCATCCGCGCTTTCATTCCCTCTCTTATACTCTCGAAGTTGCTTTCCGCGTACCACTTCACACTTGCCGCCCTCGCCGCGGCGGCATTCGGGTATCCGTCGCGCTTTCTCCTTGTGATCGGTGTTACGGGCACGAAGGGAAAAACAACTGTCACCGAGATGGTGAATGCCATTCTCGAAGAAGCGGGCCATACGACTGCACTTATAAATTCAATACGTTTCAAGATCGGCGCGAAATCAGAGAGAAACATCACGCGCATGTCCATGCCGGGACGTCTATTCATCCAGAAACTTTTAACTAGCGCGGTCCACTCCGGATGCACAGCGGTCGTGCTCGAGATGACATCGGAAGGAGCACGCCAGCATCGGCATCGCTTCATTGATATGAATGCGCTCATTTTTACGAACCTCGCGCCCGAGCACATTGAATCACACGGCTCCTACGAGGCCTATCGAGATGCAAAGTTCGAGATCGGCAAACAGCTAGTCCGTTCCGGCAAGCGCCCGCGCATCATCGTGGCGAACGCGGACGACAAAGAGAGTTCGCGCTACCTCACGCTCCCAGTGGAGCATGCCCTTCCCTTCTCGCTCTTGCAGGGGAACGCATCAGCAGACCAAAACGGTGGCTCGTTCGAGTTTGAGGGTACACGAATTACGCTCAGTCTCCCCGGCGCGTTCTCGCTTCGCAACGCACTCGCTGCAGCCACGCTCGCGCGCGCACTCGGGATTGCGCCTACGGTGATCGCGCGCGCACTCGAAAAAATTAAAAAAATCCCTGGCCGTGCAGAGCGCATCGAGATGGGGCAGGATTTCGCGGTCGTCGTCGATTACGCCCATACACCGGATTCACTCTCGGCACTCTATGACGCTTACCGAAACGTGCGAAAAATCTGCGTATTGAGTGCAACGGGAGGAGGGCGCGATACGTGGAAGCGCCCCATCATGGGCCGCATTGCAGAAGAGAAATGTGCGGAGGTAGTCCTCACCAACGAAGATCCTTACGATGAGGATCCGCAGCAGATCGTAGAAGACATCGCGCACGGCATGAACAAGCGTCCGGTGATCATCATGGACAGGCGGGAAGCGATCCGCGCTGCGCTGAAAAAAGCCCACACTGATGACGCAGTGCTTATTACGGGCAAAGGTACCGACCCCTCCATCTGTGGACCGGGCGGGAGCTCTATCCTCTGGAGCGACGCACAGGTTGCCCGCGATGAGCTCGAACACTTGCTGCGCACAGAGACATAATCGCTCCGTTATAATGAACGCATGATCGTCCGTATCCTCATCGGCTTCGCCATCGCGACGCTCATCATTCTTTTATTGTTTTGGCTCGCAACGGGAGGAATCCAAGAAGTTGCCGCGATCGCTCGCAGTATCACGAACCCTTTTAGCTTTATTTGGAACGGGCAACTCACCAACTTCCGCCTGCCATGGCAGCCCGAAAATACCGTGCGCGGCCCCATCGTTAATTCTGCCGGCGAAGCGACAGAAATAGAGGAGCAACAGTCGCCCGAGGAAGAGCTTTCAGAAACCCAAAAAGAGTACGAAGCTGTCATGCGTGAACTTTCCGAGACAGAGCGTTTCGGGGAACCGTCATCATATCGCGGGGAGGTCATGCTCTCGCAGGGAGCAGCTATGGAATCAGCTCGCGCTTCCGAGTATCTCGAACTCGAAGCCGCATGGGACAATACAGCACCGGTCAATGTGAGTGGCTGGTCGCTGCAGAGCGCGCTCACCGGAGTGCGTGCGCACATCCCGCGCGGCGCGCAAATCTTTGCCCTCGGCACCGTCAATACACAAAGCGACATCTACCTCGATCCGGGTGCGATGGCCGTCGTTTCCACCGCAAACTCGCCAGTCGGCACTTCATTCAGAGAAAACGCCTGTACAGGCTACCTTGCAGGCTTGCAAACATTCACGCCGCCGCTTGAGCGCTCCTGTCCAGCAACCTCGGACGACTTTCCTCTGACGCCCGAGAACGTGAGAACCTACGGTGAGAGCTGCTATGACTTCGTGCAGACGCTCGAGTCGTGCACATTTCCCTCGGTCATCCCCCCTTCGCTTTCACCTCAATGTCGGCTCTTCCTATCGAATACTTTTTCCTACAACGGCTGCGTGCAGAATCACCGCTATGAGAGTGGCTTTACACGCGATTTGTGGCGCATCTACCTGAATGCCGGCGGTGAATTGTGGCGAAATACGCATGACATCATCCGTCTCCTCGATGCAGAAGGCAGAACTGTTGACATGGTGAGTTATTGACAGCAAAACAAAATGATTCCGGTGGTGACCGAGACATTGAGTGATTCTTTTTTGCCGCGCATCGGAATCTCAAGGAGCGCGTCGCAGATGTCGCGCAGAGATTTTGGTATGCCACTCACTTCGTTGCCAAAAATAAAAAGTGTTTTGGGCTTTGCGCGAAAGCGCCGATAGCCGCGAGCTCTAGGATCCTGCTCGATACCGATAATCGTCCATCCTTCACGTTTTAGACGCCGAACCACTATCTGCGGCAAGCGCGCGGATTCCCATGTGACAAATCTTTCGGCGCCGAGCGCAGCTTTCGTGATGTCCTTTCGGATCCGTCCGAATCGATCGCGCGGTGCAGGTGTGTAGCCTGTAAGATAGATTTTCGAAACTCCAGCGGCGTCTGCTGTGCGAAATATCGAGCCGACGTTATGCGCGCTCCGTACGTTATGCAGCAAGACAGCTATTTCCGACATTTCAACACTCTACACTGTTCACTGCCTGCCCCGTAGTCAGCTTCGCTGTACTTCGGGGTATACTATCTCCCATGCTTTCCGTCTTCCCCGAAATTCTCTTCCTCTCGCCACTTGCACCCTTCCTGATCCGTGTCGCTCTCGGCATCATATTCGGCCTTGCCGGATGGACACATTTCCAACGGCAGGATATCGCATCTCGAGGCCTTTCGGTCGTCGAATTTGTGATTGCAATTGCGCTCGTTGTGGGCGCATGGACTCAACCCGCAGCCCTGCTCGCGAGCATCGTGACGCTTATGTGGCTCTTTCAGCCGACGAGCCGCGTGTACGCACGCAGCACTGTTCTCCTTTCGCTCATCATGGCTCTTTCTCTGATTGTCACCGGTGCCGGCGCGTTTGCATTCGACTTGCCCCTTTAACTCGCAGATAAAAACTCGCGGTGTTATATTTCAGCTGACCGCCCATAGCTCAATTGGCAGAGCAACACCCTTTTAAGGTGGAGGTTCCAGGATCGTTGCCTGGTGGGCGGACTAAATCGCGAGCTGCACTGTCACGTAGTCGGTGACAGGCGTGCCGGCGGCAGTAAGGCACGAGATGGTGAATGTTGTTGGGCCGGAAAGCGGTACTGTTGCTGCTCCTCCCGAGAGAGAATTTTCGTTGAAGCTTCCATCGGGCGAGGTGATGGAGCACTGCTCGACTCCTTTTGTATTCCAGAATACCGACGTGCGCGTGCCGAGCGGCACTTTGTCGGGCACAGCCCAGATCTCGACCTGCGGTGGGACAGACGGCGTGGTTGAAGTACTCTGTGAGGCCGGAGCGGGTGTGGGAGCGGGC
>JACOXQ010000056.1 GCA_016182285.1 Candidatus Kaiserbacteria bacterium | reverse complement strand
AGGGGTACATCCCAAGCAGATGCGAAAGCAGAGCATAGTGAACCGATGGTACGCCTTAGATGCGGCCAGAGATTAACGGATATAAGTTACCCTGGGGATAACAGGCTAGTTCCGCCCAAGCGTCCTTAGCGACGGCGGAGTTCGGCACCTCGATGTCGGCTCACCATAGCGCGGGGCTGGAGAAGGTCCCAAGCGTTTGGCTGTTCGCCAATTAAAATGGTACGCGAGCTGGGTTCAAACCGTGCAGCAACTAACAGTTGTTGGTGATTGCACGGTTTGAACCCACGAGGAATTGTTAGGTACGTGGAGACGTACTGTGCTTAGACATACTCACGGCGGTCGCATATGGGAACATATGCGAAGAAATCAACTTATATCGGTAGAATCCAGTCCCGCTCTTTCTTCAAGAAAGGGCGGGAGGGCAATACCGACGGAATGATTCAATGTGAATCGGCCGCTAGAGACTGAATGTTGATTGCCCCAACGTTTGAAGACAGTGGGCAAAGTTACAGTCCGATCCCGCCAGTAATGGCGGCGTGGCTAGAGCCTAGCGCTATCAAGCCTAGTGCCTAGCTGCTACGTAGATGCGTGAGACAGGTTGGTCTCCTATCTACTACAGGCGTTGATTCTTGAGGAGGGTCGGGGATAGTACGAGAGGACCTCCCTGAACTGACCTCTGGTCTACCAGCTGTCCTGCCAAGGGCACCGCTGGGTAGCTATGTCGGGTCGCGATAACCGCTGAAAGCATATAAGCGGGAAACGCGCTCCAAGATTAGGAATCGTTATGAGACTCGTGAGAGATTATCACGTTGATAGGCTCTAGGTGGAAGCGCCGCAAGGCGCGGAGCCGAGGAGTACTAATATGTCCAGTCTCTCGTGCGGAACTCTGTATAGCACTTTTGTTTGCACTGCGTCCTTCGTAGCTTTAGCGAAGTAGGACACTTTTTACCTTTGCATATTCTATGTTCCGAACACTTCGAGTGTTCGGTTCTGGTGGTTCGGCGGCGGGGTTATACCCGTTCTCATTCCGAACACGGCAGTCAAGCCCGCTAGCGGCGATGGTACTTGTCGTTTCAGACAGGGAGAGTAGCTAACCGCCAGAACCAAGTACTTGAAAAAACGTCCCGCTATAGCGGGACGTTTTGTTATACTGTCCGCATGTCCTGGGCCGCGCGGAGGCGATTCGTCATACTGCTGATTATCGGCGCGGTCGTCGGCGCTTTTATTTCGGTGATTGGCATCGCGACTTTTTATAAGGCGCCGTCGTGCACTGACGGCGCGCGGAACCAGGCGGAGGATGGCGTTGATTGCGGCGGTCCATGCGCATATCTCTGTACGGAGTTGAAACAAGCGCCGACGGTCCTTTTTACTAAGGCGATTCAAAATGGGGACGGGCGCGTTGACGTCATTGCAAAAGTGGAGAATAAAAATGCCGACGCGGCGGCAAAGAACGTTCCGTACACGATTACGCTCTATGGTTCCGACCAATCTCTCATTCAAGAAGTGTCCGGCACATTGGATTTGCCGCCGGGCACGAGCGTACCGGTATTCGCGCCAGGGGTACCTTCCGGGAAACAAACCGTCGTGAATGCATTTTTAGAAATAGCACAGTCCTCGCAGAGATGGTTTTACATTTCGACTGACCCGCGAAGTATGCCGATAGTGTCCAATATCAGGCAGACAGGAACGATGGCATCGCCGAGAATAGAGGCCGTTCTCTTGAATCCAAGCGCCGTCGCATTAACGAACGTCAAGGCGATTGTTCTCGTGCATAACGATACGGGAGACGTAATCGCCGCATCGTCAACGATAGTTCCATCAATACCGGCACAGGGCCAAGCGGCCGCCACATTTACGTGGAATGGCGCCTTCCCCGACGTGCCGGCCTCCGTAGAGGTGGTGCCTATTATTCCTCTCCCGTGAACTTTTTGAGGAAATTATTCAGAATATTTTTTTCCGCAGGAGGCGGCTATACCTACGGCGGAGACTGGACACTGCTTCTGCCGGCGCTCGCACTCTCGCTCCTCGGCATCCTCACCATAAGTACGTTCGGGGGGGACGCTTCGTCCGCTCCGCGCCAGATGCTCTGGCTGGCTGTTGCACTCTGCATATATCTCGGCATATCAAGGCTGGATATGAGTTTCGTTCGCCGTACACCGGTGGTAATGGCTCTGTATGTGCTTGCACTCGCGCTGCTCGCGTCACTGCTCTTGTTCGCGGACCCGATTCTCGGCGCGCGCGCGTGGTTCTCATTCGGGCTGATTTCGTTCCAGCCGGCCGACTTTGCCAAGCTCGCCTTGCTGGCTCTCCTCGCCAAATATCTCTCGCGCCGGCACGTTGAAATAGGCGATTTCCGTCACATTATCGTTTCAGGCCTATATGCGCTCGTTCTAATTCTGCTGATTCTAGTTGAACCCGACATGGGGAATGCGATCATATTCGGCGTCGTCTGGCTTGGCATGATGCTTGTCTCAGGCATTTCTAAGAAACATCTCGCTGTCTTGGGACTCATCGGACTTGCGGTTGCGTCTCTTCTCTGGTTTGAAGGTCTTAAGCCGTATCAGCGCACACGGATTATTTCTTTCGTTAATCCGGCGGCCGATATTCACGGCTCCGGCTACAACGCCTATCAGGCTAAGATCGCTGTAGGTTCAGGAGAACTCTTCGGCAAAGGCGTCGGGTACGGCACGCAGTCAAAACTGCGTTTCCTTCCTGAATATCAGACAGACTTTATTTTCGCCGCATTTGCAGAGGAATGGGGATTTATAGGCGTTGCTCTTCTATTCTCCCTGTACGCGCTTCTTTTTGCCAGACTCGCCCAGATCGCACGCGCCGCGGTCACAAATTTCGACGCTTTCTTCACACTCGGCGTGCTCATTTTATTCGCCGCGCATGTGGCGATACACACGGGGATCAGTCTCGGGCTTCTGCCGGTGACCGGCACGACGATACCCTTTATGAGCTCTGGCGGGTCTCATCTTGTGCTTGAATTCGCTTCGCTCGGGATCATTACCTCGCTCGCGCGCCACGGACGCGTCGCAACGCGCGACATAAATGCGAACGAATATCTCGGCGGCTAATAGACCTTTATAGTCTTTCTCACCATCTGTTCAAGCGAGAACTCATGCGTATCTCTTGCATCCAGTATTTCGCTTACTCCGCCCACGCGGTTTGCGATAATAGGCAGGTCGGCGGCTTTAGCTTCTAATAATACATACGGCAGTCCTTCTTTCAGCGATGGCAACGCAAATACATCAAAACCCTTGAGCACTTCGATTGCTGGCATAAACCCGAAGAGCTTCACGCGAGCTACAAGATTGTATTCTTTTATTTTTTCTTCTAGATACGCACGGTCTTCTCCTTCGCCAACGATGGCGACATACATAGCGGGGTCATTTTTTGCCTGTTCTATGAGCGCAATTTGATTTTTATTTTTCGTCAGCTCGCCGATGTTTCCTGTAATACTTACGCCGTCTGGGAAAGCGTTACGAATTTTTTCGCCTGAACCGAACTGCATATGCAAATCTATGCCGTTGTAGATTCTCACGGTTTTGCGGCCGACAAAAGGCATGCGGCACGCCACGCGCGTGTCGTAGTCGGAGATACAAATAGTCGTGTGTGCCAGGAGCATTGTTGCCCACGATGCAAGCCAAATCACGCTTCGCGACAAAATGTTTCTTTGTTCCCAGAACGGCCAGCCGTGCGCGGTGAAGATTATTCTTTTCACACCCGCGAGTCGCGCAGCCAACGCCCCGACACCGCCGGCCTTAGAGCTGTTGAGGTGCACGATGTCCGGTTTCTCTGCACCAAACAGTTGAAGCAGTTCAAAAAAACTTTTTATATCTGCAGATACAGAAACGTCGCGTTGCATAGCCCCGATTTGGAAAGTCGTTATGCCGGCCACGCGCAGTTTTTTTGCGAGCATCCCGTCCTGTCCGAAGGCTGCGTTTACTTCAAACTCATTTTTTGGCAATGCCGTCGCGAGGTCGTAGACATACCTCTGGGCACCGCCCCAGTTGGACTTCGTTATGACAAATAAGATTTTTTTCATGCTGTACAATACAACTTTACATTATTATAGCGAGTTATAGTATCCATAATCTATGCCCTTCGACCGCCGCGAGACGGCACTTCTCCTTATAGGCGATTTCTTCATACTGGTCGCGTCTCTCTGGGTCGCGCTCCTTATACGTAACCTAGCCGTACCGCCAGTCAGTTACTTTGAGGCCAACCTGGTGCCGTTTCTGCCTATATTCCTCATCTCGCTTGCCGTATTTTATATCGCCGGATTATATGAAAAGCAGACGAGGCCGATACGCAGAGTGATGGGAACGCGCATTCTCGGCGCGCAGGTAGCCACGGTGGCGATAGCGGCTATTTTATTCTTCGTCTTTCCGCTCAATATAGCCCCGAAGACAATTCTAATACTGTATCTCGTTGTGTCTGTGGCCGCCGAGAGTATGTGGCGTTTCTATCGAATGAGTGTCGAGATAGCGGAGGGGAGTAGGGTGTCCGTTCTCTTGGTCGGTACGGGGCAGGCGGCCGACGAGCTGTACGAAGAGGTAAACAACAACAGCAAGTACCTGATTCGATTTGTCGGGCGAGTTGACAAGAAAAATCAGGCGCCGGGTTCTGTGCCGAAGATGGACGCCGTCCCTCTCTATGAAGAAATCTTTGACCGTGTTCCACTGGAAACATTCAGCTCGGACGAGATGCTTGCCGCGTTGTCAAAGAATCGCGTGCTCTATGACAGAAGCAAGCGGGCGTTTGACATCATTCTCGCACTCGTCCTTGTGCTTGTGGCGGTTCCGTTCATAGCCATCGCGGCGCTCGCCCTCTATCTGGAAAGCGGCGCGCCTTTCATGCGGCCGAAACGCATCGGGAAGGGCGGGCGCACCATTCGGCTCTTAAAGCTCCGGTCCATGCTCTTTGACGACAACGGCGACCCCGAGCTCCAAAAGAAAAACCGAGTGACGGCCGTTGGCCGCATCCTTAGAAAGACTCGTGCGGACGAGTTGCCTCAACTCTGGAACGTGCTCACAGGCGATTTGTCCTTCATTGGCCCGCGCCCTGAGTTTCCAAAAATTGCCGAAGTGTATGAGCGCGAGGTACCGCAGTATCACATGCGCCACTTGATTGCTCCAGGACTCTCCGGCTGGGCGCAGATTCACGACTACGATGCGCCTCGCGGAGGAGCGGACGTGGAGAGAACGAAACGAAAAGTCTCGTATGACCTGTACTACCTGAAGCATCGCTCCTTCGGGTTGGACCTCGCAATCGCGCTGAAGACGCTCCGCGCCCTCGCCTCATTTTCGGGAACATGATTCTTGATGGAAGAAAAATGGCGAAAGAAATTCTAGCGCGCGCGAAAGCGCGCGCGGAAAAGTTAGCGCGACAACCGAAGGTTGTCGCGCTTGTATGTAATGAAACTCCGGCAACAAAATCGTATCTCGCAATTAAATCGAAACGCGCGGCGGATGCCGGATGCGTCCTAGAAGTTCGTCGCCTGAACATGACAGGTATCCAAGAGAATGAGCGGTCGCTCAAAGTTGTGGATAGTGTCAGAAAAGCGGCAGGCGAGGCGGATGCGCTGATAGTCCAGCTTCCGTTGCCGGAAGGGGTTGATACAAAAGCGGTATGCGACGCCATTCCGATAGAAAAAGATGCCGACGTCCTTTCCTCTGCCGCTCGCGCTGGGTTTGAAATGAAAGGTTTACGAAATCTTTCATTATTGCCGCCGGTGGTCGGAGCAGTGCGGGAGATATTTGTGCGGAATAATGTTGGCGCGAAAGGCAAAAAAGCAGTAGTGATTGGCGCAGGATTTCTCGTCGGAGCGCCCGTGGCGACGTGGCTTACACAGCAGGGCGCAGATGTGCGTGTGCTAACTATAGAAACAAATCAAGAAGATTTTACCGCGGCGCTGCGCGCCTCGGATATTATAGTTTCCGGCGCCGGCTCGCCGCATATCATTAAGCCGGAGATGCTGAAAGAGGGCGTAATACTTATAGACGCCGGCACTTCCGAATCATCAGGCGTCATTGTCGGCGACACTGAGCCGGCTTGTGCGGCGAAGTGCTCTCTCTTCACTCCCGTCCCCGGCGGCGTCGGCCCCCTCGCTGTCGCCTGCCTCTTTGAAAATGTCGTTATGCTTGCTGAACAAAAGAATTCGTCTATACTCTCTTCATGACTCGTTTTCGGGTGTCTGCCGTTTTTGCCCTGCTTATGGGGCTTTTGCTTATCTACTTCGTGTGGTCTACGCAGGCCGACCCAACGAGCCCGTACCGCTTCAAGCTCGGCCTAGACCTCGCCGGAGGCACCGAGCTCGTCTATAAGGCAGATATGAGCGAGACGCCTTCAAGCGAGCGTGATGATGCCCTCTCGGCCCTTCAGGGCGTTATTGAACGCAGAGTAAACCTATTCGGCGTCGCCGAGCCGCTCGTCCAGACCGAGAGAGTGAGCGCGCTCTCTGGCATCACCGAGGACCGTCTCATCGTTGACCTGCCGGGCGTTACGGATATTCGGCGCGACTGCCGGTCTCTCTGCACCGGAAGTCATTCTTAATTTTAATGACGAAGGTGCGAAACTTTTTGAAAAGATTACTACCGAGAATGTCGGCAAACAACTCGCCATATTTCTCGACGGCCAGCCGATTTCCTCGCCGGTGATTCAAGAAGCGATTCCGGGCGGGCAGGCGACCATCACCGGACGATTTACGGCGACAGAGGCTCGCGACTTGGTGCGCAATCTTAATTTCGGCGCGCTCCCCGTGCCAATTGTCCTTCAGAGCAGTTCTGCTGTCGGCCCGACTCTCGGAGCCGCCGCCATCAGCGCGGGCGTAATTGCAGGTCTCATCGGCTTCGCCATAGTCGCGCTTTTCATGATCGCGTGGTACCGCCTCCCAGGCGCAGTCGCCGCGCTCGCGCTAGCCGAATATCTCGCATTCATGCTCGCCGTCATCAAGGTCATTCCAGTTACGCTCACCGCCTCGGGCGTTGCCGGGCTTATCATCTCGGTCGGCATGGCGGTGGACGCGAACGTACTTATATTTGAGAGAACGAAAGAAGAGTTGCGCGGAGGGAAAACCCCGAGGGAGGCCGTGCATATAGGCTTCAGCCGAGCGTGGCCGGCGATTCGCGACGGTCATCTCACCATGATTATTTCCGGCGTGATTCTCTTCTGGCTCGGCACATCCATAGTGCAGGGCTTCGCGCTGGTCTTCGTGCTCGGCGTGCTCGCGTCCTTCATTTCGGCCGTTTCGCTCTCTCGTGTATTCCTGCTCGCGATTGTTCCGGAAACGGAGAATTCGCCATTCTGGAAGTGGGCTTTGCATTCGGGTTTTCTAAAGCCTAAAGCCTAGCGCCTAACTACTATGTACATCATCACTCATCGCAAGTTCTTCTTCTGGCTCACCGGCCTTATCCTCGCCGCGGCTGTCGGCGCGATTCTCGTCTTCGGTCTTCCGCTCGGAATAGATTTTACCGGCGGTTCTCTGATGCAAGTTGAGTATACGAACGGTCGTCCGCCGCTCGCCGACATTCAGAAACAAACTGCGCTTGTTCCGGTAGGCGCGGTGTCCGTTCGCGCATTCGGCGAAAACGCCATTTCCATACGCACGCGTACCATGAACCCCGAAGAACACGAGGCTATGCTACTCGCAGTATCCGGAAACGAAAGCACTATCGAACTCGCGTACACTTCCGTCGGGCCTGCTCTCGGGAGTCAGTTCGCCAACAAAGCGATGTGGGCGATTTTTGCAGTCATCGTTGTCATCGTGTTCTACATCGCCTTCGCCTTTAGAAAGGTGTCGCGACCGGTGCCGAGCTGGGGATACGGGCTCACGGTCGTCGCGATGCTCATAATAGACATCGTCGTTCCGATTGGCTTCTACGCCGCGTATGCGCGCTTCACCGGCGCCGAAGTGGATTCACTCTTCATCGTCGCACTTCTCGCACTTCTAGGGTATGTGGTGAACGACATCATAGTCATCTTTGACCGTGTGCGCGAACATCTAAATAGAAACGAAAAAGAAGGAGTTAGAGAATCATTTGAGGATACGATAGGGAAATCTATAAGCGAGACGATGACTCGCTCAATCAATACTTCGCTCACTGTGGTTCTCGCGCTTCTCGCGCTTATCTATTTCGGCGCGGAGGCGACCCGCAACTTCGCCCTCGTGATGCTCGTCGGCGTCGTCGCCGGCACCTTCTCCTCCATCTGCCGCTCCGCTCCGCTCCTTATCCCGCTCGCGAACTGGTTCGCTAAAAAGTAGTCGGATGCGCGCTGACGCGCTTTAAGACAAAGCCTGACGGTTCATATCATAATACGCCCATCCATGCCGCACGCAATCTTAAAACTTGTCCAGGCGATGTCCAAGTTTTCTGTTCCGCATATCCTTAT
>JACOXQ010000028.1 GCA_016182285.1 Candidatus Kaiserbacteria bacterium | reverse complement strand
GTCAGCGTTTATCTGCAGGATGACATCTGAGGGGTATGCGCGTGCTGCATCCGCAAAACGCGCGAGCACATCGTCTTCGCTTCCGCGCACGAAATCACATCCGATGCGCCTGCACGCATCCTCGGTGGCGTCGTCTTTCTGATTCGTAGTAGTCGCAACGACCACGCGTTCGGCGCGCGTGGAAAGCCGGGCGCGCTCAATAATCCATTCCAAGACGGCGTAACCGCCTACATACGGCTTCAATATCTTTCCCGGCAGGCGGCTTGAACCCATACGAGCTTGAATAATGACTTGTACTTCAACTTTTTTCATATCAACGGATTCATGCACGCGGTGGAACAAGAGAATCAATGACCTGCAAAATGCGCCCGACAGCACCTTTCGGCCAGAGTTTATTTACATCAAGCGCGGTAGCATGCGATTCGCCCTCAGCGTATTTTCCCAACGCCTCATTCAACTCTAGTTCGGTTGTGAGCTTCTTTGTAAGGCCGAGGCGGTTCGTTATAAGAGGGTCCTCGCCTGTCAGGCAGGGCTCATACGAGAGCACCCGCTTCCCCGACGTGGCCGCTTGGATGAGTACCGGAGAGAACATGCCGACCACGAGTCCCGCAGTAGAGAGAGACTCTTCAAGCGAGTGGGCCGGAGACATTGAAACGCGCCCGCCGAGAAGCCCGTCAAATTTGTGTCGCTCGTCCTTAGGATGCAGGCGTATGCGCAGATGAAACGGTTCTGGCATTTTTTGCACGGCACGAATAAGGTGCCCGAGCACTAGATGTTCGTCAAAACCGTATTTTCCGCCGTCCACTTCGCGTATAGGCTGGGAAATGAAGACCAGCTCGTGTGCGTTCTCGCGATCGCGTGTAATATCTTCGATAAAATGCTCGGTGTGCGGGTTGCCAGTAACATGGAGCCGGCTATCTTCAAAACCAGCGGCGAGCATCTCGTTCCGCGCGAGTTCATCAATAATGCAGATGGCGGTCGGAGAGTATTTGAGGTCATCTCCATCCGCGCTGAAACGCATCCGGTAATTGGACCAGAAATCAAGCACATACACCGATGGGACATGCGGAATGAGCCTGAATATTTTTTTGTCTATTGAATTGCCGGAGCTTGAACCGGCGAGAAATACATCGGGGCGCACGGCATTGATTTTTTCCAACAATTCCGCGTCAGAATACGCCGTCGCGTTTTTTACCGCAATCTCCTTTTGTTTGGCCATAGCGACCGCAGGACCGGTGGCAAGGCCGACGATTATATCCCCGCGCGCGACAAGTGCAGAAATGACCGGCATAATTGCGTTCATTCCACCTGGGTCGTTCGCGCTCCAGAGGATGCGTTTATGCGAGCTCATGCTTATAGGCAATAATCTTCTTCAATGCGGCAACAAAAAGATCAGTGTGCCGCGCCGTGTAGGGGTACTGACAGACATCGGTGAACGTGAATTCTTTTTCAAACATCCGTTCGGTGACCGGACAGAGCCCTTTTGAATAATCGGGGTTCCCTTTGTAGTAGGTATTTTTTTCAAACGGAAAACCGGTGCGATTAAATGCCTTACGTTCTTGGAACAGCTTCAGCAGATAGATCGGCTTCACATACCCGCGAGACATGCTGAATCCCTCGGCGGCCATTGCTTCAACAAGCCTATCTCGCGAGATTCCGAGCTTCTTTTCGTCTACTCGGATCGCGTACCGATGTATGACATGCGTATTGCCGGAATGCACGAAGGGCGGCGTGAGACCTGGGATCTGCGCCAGTGCCTTCGTGAGCCGCGCGGCAAGCGCGACACGTTTTTTCGTCAAGAAGTCGAGCCGCCGCAACTGCACGCGCGCCATCGCTGCTACGACTTCTGTCATGCGGTAGTTACTGCCGAAGATTGGTCCGGCGTCGTAATCGGTCATGTCGTCAACGACGGCTTCGCCGTGGTTGCGGCACAGCTGCGCGCGAAGCGCATAAATCGGATTATTCGTAACCAGAATTCCTCCTTCGCCCGTTTGTATCGCCTTGTGCACATTCAAACTAAAAACACCGATATCACCCACGGTGCCGAGCGGCTTCCCGCGCCAGGTGGCGCCCGGCGACTGCGCGTTGTCCTCAATGATGGCAAGTTTGTGCTTTTTTGCGAGCGGCAAAAGCGCCGCAAAGTCAGCGCCCTGCCCCAAAAGATTTACGGCCATAACGGCCTTAGTGTATTTCGTAATCCGTTTCTCCACCGATTTCGGGTCTATGCAGAACGTCCGCTCGTCAATGTCGGCAAAAATGGGTATCGCGCCGTTCATCAGTACGGCGGTCGCCGATGCCGACATCGTGTAGGGTGGCACGATGACCTCGTCGCCTGGCCCGATGCCGAGCGCCACGATGGCGCCATGAAGCGCCGTGGTAGCCGAATTAAACGATACGGCATGTTTCACTTTGAATTTTTTTGAAAACTCCGCTTCAAATGCGCGCACTTCTTCTCCGCCGAAAAATCGTTCACTGTGCACGCCGGCAAATCCCGATAAAGGACCCCGATTGATAACTCGGGTTATAGCAGCTATCTCCTCTCTGTCCACCACATGGATGGGGGGAAGCGGCTTTGCGAGCACCGGTGTGCCTCCGAGAAATACAGGTCTGTCTTGTATTTTTTTCATGCGTTATATAATTACTCGTTTCCCTCCTTCTGCCGCGCTTCGCACGAGCGCATCGAGAATCTGCATCGTACGGTAACCGTCTTCAGGCGTGCTCTGCGACTCTACCGTTCCGTCGAGGCACTCAACCGCGTGAGCTATAGTACCCTCCATCATACTGCGAGGGTCTGTCTGTGTCTGCGCGCTCATCCAATCTAACTCTTTTACTCCGGAGAAGGTGACTCCCTCCCGTACCGGCACCCACTCAAAACGGAATCCCTGCTGTCGGATAATCAGGGCGCCATTAGTCCCAAGGATCTGCAGATCGTGCACTCCATATGAATTAGTGTCGAAGCTCTGTAGCACCGCCACAGTACCTTTCTTATATCCGACGAGCCCGTCAATATTAGTGCCAAAAGGCGCAGCCGTGTTGTGCTCGTTCTGTACGCCGATAGTCCATACCGCTGTGTCATCAAGCAGGAATTGCAGAGCATCCAGCGTGTGAGTCGCATTGTTCAAGAGACCGTTCGTATAGTAGGCAGTAGCCTGCTGGATATCTCCCAATTCTCCCGCCGCAATTCTTTCCTTCGCATTCTTATATAAAGGGAGGAAGCGTCGTTGATGGTTGAGAACAACGACTGAATCTGACAATGCGGCTTGCGCTACCATGCGTTCGCCCGACTCAAGCGTATCGCTCAGCGGTTTCTCGCAGATAATGGCAGGGATGTGGAGCTCCAGAGCCAGAGTCAGCATTTCTTCGTGAGTGCCAGGCGGGGTCGCAAGAGCGACTATGTCGGGCATGAGCGCCTTCAGACATTCGCGCGCGTCGGCGTAGGTCGTGACGTTGTAATACTCTCCGGCCCGCTTGAGCTGTATCGGATCCGAATCAACCAGCGCCGCGAGAGTTGTGCGCGGGTTAGTGGCAAATGCGGCGGCATGAGAGGCCGGCTTCAGGAGTCCGCTGTCAATATCAAACGTAGCGCCGATTCTTCCGCAGCCGATGACTATTCCCGTATAGCGTTTTTTCTTCATGCGCAATTTTAACAAATTTATTATACCACACTATCAGGACTGGTGCTCGGCGACGACCTTGCGTAAAAATGCGGCCATGCGCTCCCGAGAACGGCCGTCAAAGCAGAATTGCTCTGCAAGAAACTTATCAGCGCGCCGGACTTGCTCTTCGCGCGCATCAGCCGACTGCAGGCCATTGAAATGGCGGGCGAGCTCCGTCCGGTCGCGGGCGATGCGCAGAGCTCCTGCCGCCTCCCAGTCATCAAAATCGTGGTCTAGCCGGGGTGTCAGGTAGAGAATGACCGGCCGATGGAGGATGAGCGCTTCAAGCGCAAGCGTAGAATTCATGGAAACGACGATATCCGAGAGCGAAAGCAGAGCGCGCAGGTTCTCAAATTGCGCCATGCGCGCGCGGCTGCCGAAAAGTTCCAGAGTCTCCTTGCGGTTATAAAAACTAAAGCGTTCGGGTCCGGGCTTCGGGCGCAGAATGAACTGATTCGCCATGTTTTCGCGAGCAAGGTTTGCGAGATCCTCAATAATGTCGCGCGCACCATAACTCGTGAATCCATAATAATCTATCTGGGGAAAGACGAACGGGATGCCGAGCAATGCCGTGGGTTTGGACGTCTCTAGCCGCAATTTTTCGCGCACGGCCGCCAGCGCGGACTCCGGCATGGGCTTGGTATATGAATCAAAGCGAGGAGAACCGATGGGTATGACCCGCGACGGGTCTACTCCGAATGCGGCGTACTGGCGAACCATGTGCGGGCCGTATGAGGCGAGGTAATGCGCAGAAAGACGGGAATACGGATGATTGGAATCCATTGGAGCAAGTGCATGCTGCAGGTCAATACAGGGAATGCCCGCCCGTTCGGCGACGCGAGCGATGATGTTGTTGTATCCCTTAACTGAACTGAAGAGCAGGACACAGTTAATCCGCCGCCGCGAGAGCAGGCGCTTAGTGCTCTCAATCGTCTGTATCATATCCTCACCGCTCGCTATCACCGCTCTTAGCGCTTCGCGCGCCACTTCCCACAGTGATATGCCGTCATGAACGAACGCCCGTGCAACTTCCGGTCTCTCTCCAAGCGCCTCAAAGGCGCGAGTGAACTTCTTGGCTTTTTCGCGTGCGATCGTTCTCTCGTGTGCGCCGGCGAAGTCCAGCCTATGATGGAAACGGGCGCGGGCGCGCCATACGTCGCTTTTCATGGCGAGGAGCTCGTGCCGACGGGACATCACGACCTCCAGATCCGGCATGGCGCGCACGAAGGGAGCTATGCGTGACCACGGGTCAGTCGCGAAAAGCCTTATCGCACGCGGTCTGCGGAGACTGACCGCGGCATTCACTACGGCCGTGACCGCGCGCGCAAGACGTTCTGTAATGCCGCGCACTATTGCCTGTCGTTCACCCCGATGCCGATACGCCGCAGGGACTTCAATTACTTCACATTCGAGACCGCGCACCTGCGCGAGATGACGGGCGACAGCAGACGGAATCTGTACGAACGGCGCCTCGGTCGGCAGTGCCGTCTTCGGCACATATCGAAATGATTCGGGAATGACGACGCGGCTCGGCCGCAGGCGTTCGAGTACCTGCCCGATGACGGAGAGGTTATAGTAAAGCATCTGGAAGTAATACAAAAAGGGCATTTCATACGGCTCCCCGAGCAGAATGCCGTCGTGCGCGAAAAAGGCGAAGCCCTTCTCCCGATACCAGGTTCGCGCGAGCTTTCGCGTGAACTCAACTGGTCCGCGCTCCCCTTCCGGCGACTTCGCTAGTTCCCGGAGCGGCATATACGGAATCCCGCGATTCTTAAGTTCAAGCTCTACCTCCCAGTCGAGCGCCACTACTTCAAATTTTTCTCCAGTTGCTAATCGCTTCTCGAGCACCGGTAGGTGCTCGAGTTCATAAATAATAAATAAGTTTTTCTTGTTCTCACTCATTTTGAGGCAAATCGGTCTCTTAAAGAAGCAATGCGGCTCTCAATGGAGTAGAATCCGCCGATAATCTCTCGAGTCAGATACAAGCACAACGTCACGCCGTAATAGAGCACGACCCAGGAGAGAATCGGATAATGGAGCGCTCCGGGCAGAAGGAGACGTTCCGCGGCATATGCAATCACGAGGACGACAATCATGTATCCTCCCTCGTGTGATTCGTGAAGATACCAAAGGATGTTTTTCATCAGAACTCGAAACGAAGAAGGCTTGGCGCCCGACGCGGTTCCGGTATTGGCCTCTGAAGAAGTTGGCGGGATGCGAAATAGGTCAGGATGCTCGCTATAAGAGCGGACAAAAAGAACGCGATGCAGGTCTCCGATGGCTCGCCGCATGCACATAGCAAGCGCGCCGACAATCCCTACAGTCAGCAGTACGAAGTTTGGTCTCGTCCATACTTCTGACACCGCGAGCGTGAGTCCGAGAAAGAATGCTTCAAATACCACGAGATGATTAACGAGGTCCAGATAGACACCGCGCATAGAAAATGTTTTTTTATAGCGCGCGAGTTCGCCATCAACAGCATCAAGCACTAAGTTCAAATAAATAAGGGCGAGGCCTAACCATATATAGCCGAATGCTATAACCACCCCTGAAATGATACCGACGATAATCATGACAGCCGATATTTGATTGGCCGTTATACTTGTCAGGAGAAAAAGACGGGTTACATATATTGAGGGCACGCGCTGTAAAATCGGGTGTCCGAGAACATTAGTCTGCAATTTGACGCGAAGTTCTTTGATGGATTCCATACGCTATACGATTTTCTGAAAAAAGTTAATAATGTCCCCTTCGCGGATTACGCGCGGATTATTGCCCAATCTTTCAGTATTGACCTCCGCCGCAAGCATCGCAATGTCGGATGGTTTGACCCCATACTGCGACAGGTTCGTTATGCCAAATCTTCTAAGCAGCCCTTCAATATCTTCTGGAGACATCGACAGACCCGAGACGTTATTGTACCGGTATACGCTCGGAAGGAATAGGGCAACTGCGATGCCGTGCGGGACGCCGAAACGATACGTGAGTCCATAGGAAAAAGCATGACACGCGGTAGTTTTGGAAATGTTAATGGCCTTCCCCGCCAGATGCGCCCCGATACACAATGCTGTAATTGCGCCGCTGTCTCTTTTTTCAATCGCCGGAATAATGTTTTTCCATATAAGTTGGAGTGCTTGCCGCGCGTATCCGCGCGACTCTTCCGTCGCCTTGTTTGACCAGAACGATTCTATCGCCTGGCAGAGCGCGTCAAGTGCACTCGGTAAAGCGGTTTCTCTTGATACGCTCATCGCGAGATTCGGGTCCACGATAGCGAACATCGGCAGCATGTCCGGACTCTCAAGCGATGTTTTGCGCCCGTTTTTGTATACGACCGAAAACGAGGTCGCCTCGCTACCAGTGCCTGCTGTAGTCGGAATCGCTACGAGCGGTTTTTTACCAGCCAGGAAGTTAATAGATTTCGTCATATCAATGACGTGTCCGCCACCGACAGCGATAACAAGGTCTGGATTGAAAGATGTATACGCTATAACTCCTTTTTTAATGTCTTCGTCGAGAGGTAATGCACTAATGTCGGTATAATGCAAAACATCTATTCCCGCGAGCGCGAGCTCAACGAGTTGTGTCGCGCCGGACGCTATGTATGAGCTCTTACCTGTTATTAAAAACACTTTACTGGGTGCGAAATCCTGCACGATGCCAGAGAGTTTGGAGAGCTCTCCTGCGCCGATGTATTCCGTTTGTTTCATACGGGCAACGATTATTTCCCGATAAAATCCATGAATTTCTTCTTGTTCTCAAACGGACTTTCTTTCGGACGACCGAGGTCTTTTCTGGATTCCAGATTCACTCGTATCTCTAGGAAAGCCGGTCCGTTCTTCTCTTTGAGCTCTGCGAGCCGCGGCGGCAGATCTTCCTTCGTTGCGGCTGTTGATGCGAATGCGTATCCGCAGTTTTTTGCAACGCCCGGAAGATCTACGATGCTCGCGGCAGACGGCTGGCCTCCGACCGATTCGTGCGCAAGATTGTTGAGAACGATGTGTTTAAAGTTTTTAGGATGCATCCAACCTGCGGTGGCGAGTCCGCCCATATGCATAATGGTAGCGCCGTCGCCGTCCAGACAATACACCTGCCTGTCTTTTTTCTGATGCGCTATCCCCAAAGCAATTTGCGATGCATGACCCATGGAACCGACCGTCAAAAAATCTTTTCCGAAACTCTCGCCGCGATTCTTTCTTTCTTCGTATAATTCACGCGAAATCTTCCCCGTCGTACTGACGACGATTTCACCTCCATCCAAACTATCGAGCACCAACCCAATCGCCTCTTCCCTGCCGAGAGAGCCAGCCTCGGCGACGGGCTTGCGCATAGGATACGCCTCAAATGTCCCGCTCTTCACCAAAAGCGCGCACGGACGTCCTTCCGTCCGCGAAAGGGCGGCAAGCCGCGCGACTTCCGATGCGATTGCTTCGCCGGACATCGTTTTTGAAAGCACCGCATGGGGAATTTCAAGAACATCAAGCAGTTTGTCCGAAATCCGGCCCTGCTTCTTATGCTGCGGCTCGTCCTTGACACCCGGCTCGCCGCGCCACCCGATGATGAGTAGCATTGGGATTGCATACACATCTTTGTCCGCAAGTGAGGTCAGCGGGTTGACTGCGTTGCCGATACCTGAATTTTGCATATATACTGCGGCGACCTTGCCGGTCGCCAGATGGTATCCGGCGGCTATCGCTATCGCATTGCCTTCGTTCGCCGCGGTGATACGCTCATACGCGGGAACATTCTGCTCGATATATGCAAGCAAGTCTTTTAGCAGTGAATCGGGAACGCCGGAGAAGAACGAGATGCCGTTCCGGCGGAGCGACTCAATGAATTTTTCAGGATGCACCATTGCCTTTGCGCTCTATGAGCGTCAGGATTTGCGAGATAGGCATGCAATATTCCGCCACTTCTGATGCGCGGCCGTGAGTCAGAATGAGTTCAGCCGTCTTCAACATCGCGGGATACGCGCTTCGGAGCAGATGGTTCGCATAAATCACGACGTTCACGCCGGCTTTTTCAAGTTGCTTCTCTGTGATGGTGTCGTAGGTCGTCGGCACGGCGATGAGCGGAACTCTGCGCTTAAACTTCTTGTATTCCTTGCAGAACTCGAGCACTTCTTTGGGGCTCTTCTCCTTACTGTGGACCATAATGCCGTCCGCGCCTGCATCAATATACATTTTGGCGCGCTTCAAGGCATCGGCGACTCCCTTGCCGGCGATCATGCTCTCGAGCCGCGCGATGATGAGGAAGTCGGGTGTCACCTGCGCCTTCTTCCGTTCGCGTATCTTCTCACTGAAAAGTCGTGGGTCTGCCATATGCTGTGCGACCGAGGTGCCGAAGAGCGAATTCTTCTTGAGCCCTTGTTTATCTTCAATAATGACGCCGGAAACGCCAAGGCGCTCAAGTGTGCGCACCAGATACGGGAAATGTTCGGCCTGTCCGCCGGTGTCGCCGTCATAGATAATCGGCTTCGTGGTAATTTCCAATATCTCATGGATAGTATTGAAGCGCGACGTTGAGTCCACCAGCTCGGTGTCGGGCTTGCCCTTCGCGGTGGAGTCGGTAAGGCTTGAAAGCCACATAAAATCGAACTCTTCTCGTTTATTACCCTTCGTCACCGAGACATGCTCTACGATAAGACCGGTAATACCGTTATGCACCTCAATGCCGCGGATCTGGGGCTTCGTCTCGATCAGACGGCGGAATCGCCGCAGGCGGATGTCGGGTGTCGTCCCTATTTCTTTGAGCGCATTATTGAGTGCCGTTGATGAGATGTTGCGCGTGTATTCCGGCTCCACGAGCTTGCCGCCCCACTTCTTAAGTGTCTCTATGACCTGCTTGCGCGTCTCGCGCTGGACGCCCATCCTCCAATCATCACCGTGGACGACATAATCCGGCTTCAGCTTTTTCAGGTTCGGACGATAGTCTAGCGTCACCTGCGGAATGACACGCGAGACGCCCTTGATGTTCTCCACGACCTCCTTACGCTGCGAGTACGGCATATATGGCAGACGCTTGTAGCTCGCGATGGCTTCGTCGGTGAGAAGCCCAACCGTCACCTCGCCGAGCTTCGCGCCTTCTTTAATAATGTTCAGGTGCCCCGGATGCACCAAGTCGGCGCTCATGGCGACATACACCGTTTTCTTGCATTTCATGTTCATAGAAGTGGGTATGTTACCACAAAAAAATAGAGTAATCAGAAAATACGGATTTACTGTCCCTAATATAACTCCAACATTATGCGCTATGGTTTCAGAACCAATACTGTTTAAACAATCGGGAAAATCTTTGCAAAAAAGATGCCGCCGCTTGCGCGACGGCATATTAAGTAGCTCACTCTCGCGACACAACGGCCTCTAATGCGCCATGGTCGCTCACCCCGAAATGCAAGCGCACATCCGAGACAACGTACCCAGAAGTGGTGAAAAGACCATCCACCATTGACTTGAGCCCTTTGATGCGATGGCGCTCCGGGTCAATACTGGTGACGTAGTGCGCTGGCACATTGTCCTTCAGTTTCTGCGAGAGGGTCTTGTAAATTTCACCCCCGCGCGGCGCGTTGAAGTCCCCGCACAAGAGATATTCGCCTTCTTTCTGCAACAGTCCAAGCATCTTTTGAAGGTCGTGCCGTTGGAATTCATCCGCTTTCCCGTCTGGTGTCCAGGTGAAATGCGTGGTGACGATACGATAGACCGTATCGCCTCTTTGCACGCCACCGAACGCAAGTGCCCGATAGGTCGTCGCTCGACGGCTCTCCAGCGTTTGTTCGTCAAGTTCAACGATCCGGTGAGCCGCACCAACGTAATAGCGTGCCTTCGTCTGCAGAAGTGGCAGTCGCGAGAATATCGCGATGCCGACTGTGCTAGGTGCTCCATGTATCTTACCTCCGCACATAGGCGCATAGAAGTAATAGTTTCCGGCCGCCTCGGCGATGACCGGAAGGGCGTCTTCACGCACTTCTTGCAAGCAGACAACATCTGCTTGACGGTCCGACAGGAACGGCAGAACCCGACCAAGATTCTTGTTCCAGTCCATGTTGAGTGTGACGACCCGAAGGCCGTTATGTAGCTCTCGCACGACGCACCTCCGATGTCAGTTGTTCAAAGTGTCCAAGGACTACTCTAAACCAATTTAGAGGGTCTGTCAACGGCGACGTGAGAGGTGCTTTTTAAGATGGGCTTTAAATTCAGATGTAGGAGAAATGACGGTTCCTATTTTAGTCGTTGAAAGAGCGGCCCAGAGGTTTGCTCGCTCCAAATCTTCGCGTGTCGGTGGAGCTTCTCCAAGTGCGAGAGCGGCGATAAACGCGTCCCCGGCCCCAGTGCTGTCTACCTCACGCACCTTATGTGCGACGGTTTTAACGTACTCATCGCCTATCAAAGCAATGGAACCTTGTGCGCCAAGTTTGATTACAATATCTTGAGCTCCAAGCATCTTTTGAAGACGAAGGAGCGAAGTTTCCGGTTTATTTTGATTAAATCGCGGATCGATGCTTCGAGCCTCCTTTTGATTCAGACAAAACAATGACGCTCCTCTGTACCAAATATGATTGCCGGTGTTATCGTAGGAAATTTGTGAATCAACATAAAGCGGTACATGCAGATGTGCACATTCGTCGACTATTTTTTTAGCCAGCGTTGGTGACAGGAGACCGTGCCGGTAATCAGCAATAACGACTTTGTTTACGGAGGGTAATTCAGCGCGCACGCGCGCGAGCAATGTGCGTGCGAATGTCTCTGAGAGGAACGAGTTGTCAAACTGATGCCAGCCGAGCAGGCTCTTTTCTCCCATCCAAAAGCGCTGTTTAACCGTCGTCGGTTTGTGTGGAATGTGGAGAAATAATTTTTTAAGGTTGGGATGAGTAAAGCGATTCGCTCGTTCGGCAAAGTCGTCATTGCCGAGGGCCGAAATAAAAGAGATCTTGCCGCCGAGAGCCAACATGTTACGCACCACAAACCCGGCTCCACCCCATGTGTAAGTTGAGGAACGGCTTAATGCTACCGGTGTTTTTGCATGCGACAACGATTGACCAATGTATGTGCCGTGATGGAATACGTCAAGGATAAGGTCGCCGATAATCAAGATTTTTTTAGTGGAGCGCATACCGTTGGAAAGTGTCGTTACTATACCACCACACGTTTCCTGACATGATGAAACTAAAAACTATTGACAGATATTAAGTTTTGCAGTTATATATGTTTAGGACATAATCAGGAGAATTGATATGGGTCTCTCGCAGAGAGTTGAAGGTATCGTAGTGAAGGGGTGGAAAATCGCTTCAGGGCTGGCTACGGAGAACCCTTTCGGGGGTAGCACCATCAAGATGCAAATCCAGCTGTTCAAGGAGCTAGGCCTGGATCTCTCAGGATGTTATCCAGGAACACTGAACGTCTCCATTGCGCCACGGACTCGTACGATCCTCGTTCGAGAACCAAACTATTGCGGGCTCAAATGGCACCCCGACCTAACGGAAGATTTCTTCATCTTTAAGTGCCGGTTGTGCTTCAGGGGTGTGTGCTATGACGGATGGGTCTATCATCCGGATAAGAGCAAGGGGGCTCGCCATCAGCACAAGCAAGATACTTTTGAAATTCTCGCTCCACTTATTCCAGGAATAACGTACAGAGATACGGTCGTTCTGATTCTGGATCCGAACGAAATTCGGATTGAATGATTTCAAGCGCGTAGCTTTCGGGACGCGCTTTTATTTTTTATGTAGTGAGCGGCGGCAAGAAGATCTTTTGCAACATGGTTGGGCTCTACCGCCACCGCTCCGCGCTCTTTGCCTGCATTGCCCGTCTGTACCAATATCGTCTGCAATCCTGCACGCTTGCCTGCGAGAATATCCTTACTGCTGTCTCCTATCATAAAACTTTGACTGGCCTTTATCTGATACTTCTTAAGTGCCTCCAGCATCATGCCGGCCTTTGGTTTCCTGCATTTACACACCTTGCGGTATTTCTCCAGAGGGGCTTCGGGATGATGCGGGCAGTAATACACCGCATCGACCAGCGCTCCTTTCTTCCGCAATCGCTCACAAAGCACGTCGTGTATATGCCGAAGTTTCTTTTCAGACACCTGGCCCCAGGCGACCACGGTCTGATTGGTGTGTATGATAACCACAAAACCAGCCTTATTCAGCAGACGTATGGCACTCGCCACTCCTGGTAATAGGCGCATGCGCTTGATGTCTTTTAGGCGACCGGTAGCGTCTCCCAAAGTTATGACCGTGCCTTCCCGGTCCAGAAAAACTGCTTGTTTCATATATAGGCCTTTTAGTGTATGGTAAAGTCTGTCTAGACACAATAAGGAGACGACATGTTAAAACAAAAGATCATTTCAGTTACTAGGGCGGCAAAAATTGCTTCTGCCGCTCGAAAGGCCGGAAAGAAGGTTATCACCACGAACGGCTGTTTCGACATCATCCACGTAGGGCACGTGCGCAATCTGGCGGCCGCCCGAAAGCTTGGGGACCTCCTTATCCTTGGAGTGAACTCCGACGCTTCAGTACGAGAGAATAAGGGCGACCTGCGGCCTATCGTCCCTGCACGCGAACGGGCAGAGGTACTCGCGGCGCTTGCATGCGTTGATTATGTGTTCATCTTCGGGAGTAAGAGCCCTATCCCATGGCTGCGGAAGATTAGGCCGAACATCCATGTAAAGGGTAAAGGGAGTGAACGCTCCCCTGCATTCGCTCCCGAGAAGCAGGCGGTCGAGGAGGGCGGCGGCCGCGTGTACCTTGCCCCGCAAACGAAGGGTCGCTCGACCACCACCATCATCGAGACCATCGTCAAGCGGTATAAAAAGTAAAAAAGGAATCCCGTCCGCGCGAGAAGCGGGGACGGGATTTTTAAATGTGCCAACAATTACGATGCGATTGGCTTCGTGCTTTCCTCTACTTTGTAAAGCGAGCGGGCAAACAGCCAGTGTCGTGCCACATGACCAATCTTGTCGAACTGAAAACCGGGCTCTGCGCTCTCTTGCACGACGCCAGATTCAACCACGTGCTTGGCGAACTCGGCGCTTGAAGGAAAAAATACGAAGTAGTAAGGATTATCCCTCACGACATCCGGAAGCTCGTCTAATGAACAGCATCCGAACGCGCGAATGAGTTCTTGAACCCATCGTGCCGCATCACTCCCCTTACCGATCGCCTCAAAGTGCTCTGAGGCCACCTGTCCGAGCTTCTTCCACGTCCATTCCTCTCGCGGGAGCATCACGTATTTTTGTGCCAAGTCCATAGCCACAGGGACCAGCGAGAACCACATAAAGAGCCGCTGGAGAATGACTATCTGATCGGCGTACCGATCATTTTCTTCATCATCCATGAACTCAATCGTGCAGAGCGGCTTCGGCCCCCTCAGATGCTTGCGGGAGAATTCGTCCCGCTCGTCGCGGATAGACACTTCCATAACGAGCGGTGCGACCTCACGCGCCTCAAGGCGTCGGAGCGGACTTTTCGAATGACGATTCGCCCGTTCCATTGCCTTATTGGACTCAACCATTTCGCGCACTACCGGCTCGATGGCATTCTTTGCCGTTTTTGAATGCCGCATAACGCTCCGCCTAAAGAACTCCTCCTCAAGATCATCATTGTCGCCTTTGTAGTATCCGAACGCTTTAGCGACGTCCCCCATTTCTGTACCCCCGTATGGGGCAAGGATGGATGTCCATGCCATCTCCGGTCCTATGCGATTGTTGAGGTCGAGAGTGGAAAGGTCGGTCTCTAGACTGCTGAACGGCACCGCCAAAATTTGTTCCGTACGCAGGGTCATCCCCCGTGAACGGATCTTATCGCACCCATCCAGAATGAGCTCATCCGTCATTTCGCGGTGTAGCACATGCTCTCGTAGGAACGCATCGCCGGATTCAATGGCAAGAGTAATGCCGGTACATCCCGCCTCCACAAACAAATCAAGCCGTTCATCTCCCGCGCGATAGCGGGTGAGTTCCAGCCTTATCTGGCAATGAAACGGGATACCGACTTCTTCTTTCCACCGCCGAGCGAACTCCGGCAACCACACTTTGTAGTCGAAGCCGAAGATATCATCTTGAAGATAAATCATCTTCGCGCCCCATCGGTCGCGGATTTCAACACCCTCGCGGACGATGTCGTCCACCGACCGCTGTGTGTGATGAAAGCCGCCGTACATCTTGTTCCACTCCGGCGCATAGCAATAGCTACAGGTGAACGGACACCCGACTGATGTGATCATGCTCCGGATGGGGCTATCACGGAGCACCGGGTACTTGTCATACACGATACTCCGATTCGGCAAGGGGAACTTCTCCGCCAATTGCTCGGTGTCGAAGTGCACCCCACACCCGATTTCGCCCTGCAGAATGCGACGGAAGTTTCTGAATCCGTCGCCCCGGACCACATAGTCGGCATGCTTGGCGCACTCCTCCGTGAAGTAGGTGACATGCGGACCGCCGATGATGACCTGCGGGCCCATAGAGCGCACACGGTCGCACGCGGCGAAGGTCTGCAGATGCCACCCCGTCCAAATCTGGAAGCCCACATATTCCGGCTTCCACTCCTCCACACGCCGGTACAGGCCGGTGAAGTCGTTGTTGGGAACGAGTTCCACATCCACCTCACAGCCGAGTGATGTGGCGAGCCCGACGAGATGAAGAAGTCCCAGGGGCTCGATAATGTAATACCGTGCTACGAGGAGCACTTTTACCTTACGGTCCATGGGACCCTCCGATATTTAGTAGTTTGAAGTTGAATACAAGTCAAAGACCATCCAGCGCGATTATTGCATATCTTCGTCTATCGGCAAAGTTGGTGTATACTCTCAAAAATGATTATGGCCAGGCAGAAGACCAAGAGAAACGCTAATTTTTGGTTCGGTAAAAGAGTATTGGTCACTGGAGGTGACGGCTTTCTAGCTTCACACCTCATTCAGGCTCTTTTGGCAGAGGAAGCTGTGGTAGTCACCACGGTAAGGCATAATCGCCCCTTACATACTTCTTTTCTTCTGAAAGAGAATGGGGATGACCCCGCACAAGCTGATATTGAGCACATAAATCTGCTCGGGTATCAGGACGTCAAGCGTCTTTGTGATAGGCACCAATTCGATACGGTATTTCATCTGGCTGCGTCTGCTATCGTGAGCGACGCCGCAAATTCTCCACTGTCGACCATCGAGAATAACGTAATCCCTACCATGAATATTCTGGAGGCAGCCCGGGTGAATAAGATACCGAGGGTAATCGTCGCTTCTTCCGACAAATCGTACGGAGACCATGCGTTCGGTGAGACGGAGAAACTGCCGTACCATGAAAATTACGCTCTGCGAGGCCTGGACATGTATAGCACGTCCAAGGTATGCACTGATATGATCGCCCAGGCTTATGCTTTACAATTCAAATTGCCTGTGGGTATAACCCGATGTTGCAACATGTTTGGCCCCGGAGACTTGAACTTTACCCGGCTAATACCGAGGACTATAATGAGGCTTCTTTCTGGCAAACCACCTGTTATCAACATTGGGAATGAAAAAGTCTTGCGAGAGTACATCTATGTGGAAGACGCGGTACGAGCCAATATGTTCATAGCTGAACAGTTACAGGAGTATTACGGCAACAAGAAAGAGAATATACCGAAGAGCGGCGTTTCGGTGTACGGCTGGCCGGCGTTCAACATCGGTTCCTATAGCGAGAACGAGACATCAGAGGACTCGAAGCGCTGTGAGAAGATAAAGAGCGTCGTCGATATTATTTCAATGTTGCGGAAGGATATAAGGAATATAGAACCCATTACCATTGAAAAACCGTCCAATTTTATAGAGATTCCAGATCAATTTGCCGATTCCTCAAAGCTCAAGACGCTTGGCTTCAAGCCACACGTCTCGTTCGATGAAGGGCTAGAGCGAACGGTGGCTTGGTATAAGAAACATTTCGACGTCCTAGAGAAAATCGCCCACCGTTATACGAACGACCATTAGACAGTGGCGGTCTTTTCTGCGACAGCGTGCATATCGATAGAGACAAGGCAGTCAGGGTACGACTTGAACACGTGGCCTCCGACACAGCGGTCCGCACGCGTAAATAACGCCGCCGGGATGCCGGGGCCGCCTGTGGTGAACTTGTTGAATCCATACTGGTCGGGACCCCACCAGCTTATTCGCCCGAGACAGGTGGACATAATGACCGGCGGACGGCCAAGATGTGCCGCCAAGTGGCCGACGCCCGTATCAAGCGAGACGACTACCCTTGAGCCAACGATAAGATTCATAAGTTCCTGGAGTGACGCACGGCCCGCGATGACAACTGCTGGCAGTCCCTCCGACGCCTCGGCCGCTTCGGAAGCATCACCAGCGCCGCCAGAAAGGACCAACGTGATGTCGGGCATGAGCTTATGCAGCTTAATAAGCAAGGTTCGCATTTGCTCCGTCTCCAGTCCGCGTGTCTTGCTTCCCGAAAACAGATGCACGATGACATAGTCCCCGCTGATGCTGAACTTCTCCGCGACGCCGACCATCGGCACGTACTGAAGCGTCAGACGCTCGTGCGCTACTGGCACCCCGAGAGCCTGCAAAGCATCGCATTCATGCAGACGCACCGCGCGGTCGCGTATCGGGCGCGGGAGCAAGTGGTCGTACAGAAAGTGATTCACAGAAGAGGAGTCATCAAATCCTGCGAGCGCTCCTCGTTTGGCGAGTAAACGACCCATGAGCTTGGCGGACAGATTCAGCGTGCCTGCCGTGTAATTGGTGAGTACAATTTCGCTTCCTCGCCACCCTCGCCACATCTTCATGAGTGCCGGTAGGTTTCGGCGATTCGCCTCAACCACCTCCAGCCAAGGTTCACCCGCGAACAAGTCTTTCAGCATTCCGGCTCGGCTGCCGACGACGATGCCGAGCCGCGCATCGGGATGCTCCGCACGGATGTTCTCTAAAAAATATTTGCCCATCAGCGCATCGCCGATGGAAGCGGGTCGGAAGGTAAGTGCTTTAAACATGGAGGAGACGGCGCATTAGGGCATCAATATTTTTCGCGCGCTTTTCCCAGCTGCTGTTTTCAGCGAGAGAGCGCGCAGCGCTCGAGCGGTCAGTGTCGCCAGACAGTGCTTCTACAATGACGCGTGCGAAGCTTTCCCCATCGTCCGGCTGAGCAAAGAACACCTCCCGCTCCGAGACGATATCCCGGATTGAAGGGATGTCAGAAGCAACAATAGGCTTACCGGAAGCGAGATATTCAAAGAGTTTAACCGGGGAAGTTTCCACGCGCGAAGCCTCTTCCTTCGCCGTATTCGGCAGAACGAGCACGTCCGCCGCTTTCTGATAGAGCGGTATTTTGTCAGACGGCTGATGCGGCACGAAGGCGATGCGCGGTAGCGATCGGTCATGAACGTACCGCTCGAGCGCTGCGCGATCCTCTGGCGTTCCGCCTACGAAAAGTACCGAAACTTCAGCCGGCAGAAATGCCGCCGCGTCGGCAAGAGTATGCACGCCTTTCCACGCGAAGAGATGCCCGGTATAGAGTGCGATCTTCCCGGTTGACGGCAGCCCAAGCCTTTTACGCGCCTCCGCTTGTGTAGCAGAAATGTCAAAGGCTTTCACATCTACCGCATTGGGTTGACGCAGCATCCGCTCGCCGGATACAAGATAATGGAGAGCAATGTGTCGTAGTTTATGCGAGTTTGTCACAATAAGCCCTGTAACGCGCTTGAATACGAAGCGATTGATAAAATCCAACGAGCTTATATAAAAGTCGTGTATCTCCACAAAGACCGGCATGCCTCGAAGCAGCGGCAAGATAACGTCGCGAATATCCGGCGCATATATAACGACCATCCGCTCGTGACGTAATTTTAAATACGCAGATATATTGAACGTAAGCACCATGAGTAAAAATCCGAATGTGCCAAGAGAGCTCATTGTATCAATGCAGGCGAGCCTGCGTATGACAAACCGCGGAGAGATGTGGTAGAGCTCAAACACGTCCTCCTCCGGCTTGTAATTATTATGCCGGCGCGGGACCCACAGCTCCACTTCCCAACCGAGCCGCGCGAAATGGGCACAAGTTTGCAGTACAAACGGCGTTAGCGTCTTTTCAGATGGAAAGCGCCAGTGCGAGAGATAGATTAGCTTCATGCGGTATGTCCAGTATAACGCCGTGACGCATGTGAAAAGATGCGCGATAGGCGCGTGAGTTTTGCTGTGAGGTTCTCCGATATAAGATACCTGATAAGCCGGAAAAAACCGCCGCACGGAACCGGGAGCGGGCGCTCGCGCGGTACCGCGAGAAGATCGAACGGCGCGCTGTCGCTCCCGAAGAGCCACGCGCGCGGCGCGAAGAGCGCTGACACCAGCGTTGTGTTCGCAACGCATGCGAGTTTTCCCGCAAGCGGGAAATAGAGGGAATATTTCCGCGTTTTGAAAAAGCGCTCCAGTGCGCGAGGAGACGTGCCGTGCGCGCGCAACTGGAAGAGATTCACTTCAAAGAGAACGGCCGGCCGCGCACGCTCAATTAGCCCTGCGCCGCCGCGAAGCACATCCAGCTCCATGCCCTCCACATCTATTTTTATGAAGTCGGCATGCGCAACCTCGCTGTCAAGCGTCGCAACCGGAATGTCGTCGCCAGGCGAAAGCGTGTTCGCTCCGGCGTTTGACGCGTTACGCACGAGGATCGTGCCGCTGCCACTCTCTTTCCCCAGGGCTTCTTGTTTGAGCTCGAAATTCCCGTTTGCCGCTCCAACGTTCCGGGATAGGAGTTCAAAGGAAGCCGGCGACGGCTCAAAGGCGATGACTCTGCCTGCATGAGCGGCGATCGGGACGGCAAAGGTGCCTATGTGCGCGCCGATATCCACGACAACGCTCTTTTCGTTCACGAATAGGCGCGCCAAACGAAGCAGGCCTTCGCTCGGGTACGCCGCGCTCTTAAGCGCGTACGCCATTTTCTTATCGCGCACTACATCTATAAAGAATGCGCCGTACCGCGTGCGTATGTTTTGAATGTTTTGCGGGTCCATGCTTTATCGCCTGAGCCACCGGCGCACGCGTTGCACCGCCGTGTAGAAAGGCAGTTTGCGCGCCCAGTATTTAAATTCGCGCATTCCGCTTCCGGCGTCTATCTTCGCCGGATAATATCGCCGGCGGCGCGGCAAGGTTTGAAGCTTCCGAACATCAATAGGCATGTTGTGCCATATCAGCCGCGTATTCCCAGCTATGCGGAGCGTCCCGTCGTAGAGCTGGAAGAGTTTTGTTTCGTATCGATGGTCGGTATGCAGCATATCGATTGAGTTGTCGGCAATGCCGAATTTCGGGAACAATTCTTTTAGTACAAAAAAGGCGTTTGTCTCGTTCGCGGCGACGAGCTCGTAGCCCTTTCGTTTCCCGAGCTCTACGAAAGCGCGGAGCGAAGACCCTTGAAAAACTTTCATGTCGCGTGGCTGGACGAAGACGATGTCGTTTGGAATAGAAGGGTTGAACTCAACAAGCATGACGCGCGGACGGTAGTCGGAGAGAGATTCCCAGAGATGATATTCGTTCCCGTCAATATCAAGCGAGAAGAGGTCAAACTCTTTCGGCAGATTTGTTTGCGCGAAAATATTATCCAGTGACTGCGGGCCTTCAAATGAGACAAAGGCGTTGATACACTCCGCGCTCGGCGTTTCGGCGAATTCTTTTTGCAGTTTTTCAAAATACGTTTTGTCGGCTTCTACCAAAACGCCGGCCCACCCGCGCTCTTTGATAAGGTGCCAGACATTGCTTCCGTGCTTGCCGTTCAGCGCACCGAGCTCTGCGCACCAGCGCGCTCCTTCGCCGATGACCTGAAATATCTTCTCAAGAATACCATCCTCACCGTGCTCGGAGGTGATATTGCGGTTAAAGTTCAGTAGATTCATACATTATGCTTTCCCAAGTCTTTTTGAGGCCATCTTCCAACCGGACTCGCGGTTGCCAGCCGAGCTCTTGTCGCGCTTTTGAAATATCCAAACGAAGTGACAGAGGCGGAACTGGGGGTTTGCCTGAAGGCATGACCAGGATTTCTTTGCCCGCAATGGCATGAATTCTTTTTGCAAGATCGGCAAGGGTCACAGCTTCGCTACCGCTAATATTGTATATCGCGCATCCGGTTCCGTCTTTCCGCGCACTTGCTTTAATGGCTCTGACAACATCATCCACATATACCGGTTCGCGCACCTGGCTACCGTCGCCATCCAACAAAATTGGCTCGCCCTTGCGTACCGCTTTCATAAAGGCGGCCATCATGCCATGATCGCTAGATGGACCGTATATATTGTTCGAGCGTAATATGACCGCGGAACGAAGCGCTTTTGTATTAACTTTTTCTTGAATAAGCAGTTCCGCCGCATATTTTGAATGTCCGTATGCCGTGGAAGGAGAAATTTCACCTTCCTCCGAGATAGGCGATTCCGATTCTTTATACACCGCCACCGTGGACATGAACACGAGCTCTGGTACATGCCGAATTTCCATGCTCCGAAGCAGGTTTTCGGTCGCCTGCACATTGGCTTTTTCAAGGTCGCCCGCGGATCCGCCGGCTAAACCCGCAATATGCAGCACGCATCCGAGATCGTCTGGCAATTGTGTACATAATTCAGGACTAGTCAAATCACCAGCGACCACCGACCAGCCATCCCTGCGGAGATCTTCGGCCGACTTTTCTCTTTGCACCTGTAAAAAAACTTCGGTGTCTGGTCCCAGATATTCGGGATGTATTCGGAGCTCATCAACAAGGTGCCCGCCAATGAAGCCGCCGGCTCCCGTGACGAGGATTTTTTTCATACACTAGGTCACCTGCGCCAGTTTTTGCCCGAGAAACACAGGCATTTCTTTCTGCAGAATATCCGTCAGCTCTTTTTCTTTTAGACAGCGGGTATTTTGCGAACTGAAATACGGGATAGTAAGGTTTTTGTACTTGGAATAAGAGGCCTTCAGTTCTTTAGAGGCATAATGGGGCAAAATGACGAAATAGCCGTTACCGAGATCCTTCGCCATTACGGTCTCGTTCTTGGAGATAAGCATCTCGTGCATTTTTTCGCCGGGCCGGACGCCGATATTTCCAACGGCCGTTTTACTGTCGCCGAGCAGTCGCACCATGACCCTGGCCACCATATCCATGGTGGCCGAAGGCATTTTCATAACGAATACCTCTCCCCCTTTCGCCGCCTCAAAGGCTTGAAAGACAAGGCCAATGGCTTCTCGGGTGCTCATCAGAAACCGGGTCATGCTTCCGTCGGTCAATGTAATCTTGTTATTTTTCCGGATCTGCTCCGCAAACAAGGGGATAACACTGCCGGTGGTGCCGATCACATTGCCGCCACGTATGCACATGAACGTTGTGGCCGAGGGATAGTTTTTGTTTGCATTGATGACCAATTTCTCGCCGCACGCCTTGGTGACACCGTACAGGTTATACGCCTCCACCGCTTTGTCGGTGGAAATATCCACTACTTTTTTGACGTTGTTCTGAATGGCCGCCTCGATAATGTTCTGCGTGCCGTAAATGTTCGTCAGCACCGCTTCCCAGGAGTTGTCTTCGCAGATGGGCACATGCTTCAATGCCGCGAGATGGAATACGTAATCCGCTCCGCGCATAGCAAAGTTCAGGATGTTCTTGTCGCGCACATCGCCAATGATGAACTTGATCCTCGGATCCGGAAATGCGCGACGCATCTCCACCTGCGCATGCTCTCCGCGCGAATAAATGCGGATCTCTTTGGGGCTGAACCGCTCCAATATCTGTCTGGTAAGTTCCCGCCCCCAAGCACCGGTACCCCCCGTTATAAGGATAATCGTATTATCGAGCAAATGCGCCATGTGATTGCTACGTTACCATGACCTCGCGTATCCGTAAAATACATCACGGTGAGTCATACTTCCCCTCTAACGTGCGGATAACTATGCCCATAAGGCCTTTCAGGGTCCTGATCGTATCTCGTATGTATTTAATATTGGAGGTCGAAATATCCGTCCAGGTGACGGGGAGTTCATGCACCGTGTAGCCGCGTCTCGTAGCCACATATACCGTTTCGGCGGGGCCGACATGCCGATTATCATACTGATGAGCGAAGATATCTGCCGCGGCGTCCCTGCGATACATTTTACAACCGGCCATCACATCCGAAAACAAAATGCCCGTACCGACACGAAAGAGCCAGCGGAAACCTTTCCCTGCAAAGATTCGGAGCGGCGGCTGATTCACTACCGCGCGCGAATGTCTGTGTTCGCGCGTTGCGATAACGACATCGCACTCGGGATGCTCGTCTAAATACTTCTGAAACATTATGCATTGCGAGACATCGTATGATGCATCTGCATCGGTCTCCCACACAAAATCTCCTTTCGCCTTAAACATACCGGTGCGCACCGCCGCACTGCGACCTTGGTTCACGGTGTAGCCAGCAATGACCAGCTGCGGGTTCTGCGCCGCGCGCTCAAGCAACATTTCTCGCGTGCGATCCGTAGAGCCGTCGTCAACAGCGATACATTCGAACTCATCCAGCGCGCGGCACATATGTTCAAAGAAAGGGTCGAAATATTCGCGCAAACGTTTCTCCTCGTTGTAGAACGGAATAACAATAGATATCATATGAGCGTTTTATTGTAACACAAAATCAATGTGCCCATTCGCCTGAATCTTTTTGAGCGCTTCGCGTTCGCGCCGGCGAGCGTTCGCGTAGTGCCACGCGATAATAGCACGGCATTCCCTCCATTCGTGCAATTCCCCATCGCGCGCGTTCCCGGGGTGAAAAAGTATCTCTACCAAGCCCTCTCCCGCGTGAGCAATGCCCGCGCGCGCTTTATGTTCATCCATGTGCCCGGAGTAGAGAAACCCGACAAACCAATCGTTCGTCCGAATCCCGCGTGCGCGGGCATTTCGCGTGGCGCGCGTGGACAGAAGCGCGAGCACAAATCGAGCGAGCACATACACCGGAGACGGTATACCGCACAAAAAGAAGTTTTCCCGAACGATGCGCACGGCGTCCACTCCTCTTATAGCCATAAGTTCTTCAAAAACGAACGGTATCATATGCACATGTTGGTGGCCGTTCACGGCGAGCGCATCCGTGCCAAGCGCGGTGCGCACCACCGCGCACTGGGCCGCCATTTCAGTGCGTACTTCGCGGCGGAGCTTCGCGCGCTTCGCGCGCGTGCCAAACAGGTACGAGAGCCAGAGACTCACGATTGAGTGGACAAACATACCGCGAGTATCAACCAAATGCGGAATATCCCGCGGAGCCGAAAGAGCTTTACCTTCTGTTAGGTTCAGATGTACGGCGAGCTTTAGGCGGTCAGAACGTTTTTTATATTCAGACAACGCATACTCAACCGCCTCGCCATTCACGAGGATGCTCACCAGCCGTACCGGCCCTTCGTCAATAACTTTAAGTATCGTATCGGTAATGCCGCGCGTGAGGCCAAAATCATCTGCGACAATTGTAACGAGGGTCTTCATAGTTCGCGTTTTCGTGCGACAACGACGAGACTTACCCCGAAAGGGAGCGCGCAGAAGCGCAAGATTTTTGATTCTATGTTTACCACAAATAATAAAAGGGTATTGATGAATCCAGAAAAACCAAGTGCGGAAGAGCCCGATCGACCGAATAGGCGGACGAGAGCGGCAGGCAGAAACAGCAGCGTATTCCAATAACTTATCGCGAGAATCTCGTAGCCAGCGCCCAAAAGAAGCTTGGACAAAGAACGTTTGTTGTAGCGACGGAAATGTTGATGCTCGACATCATGTTCGCTCCATAAAAATTGAAATGCAGGCACGGTGATGGCGAGTAGTCCACCCTGTATAAGTGCATCGCGAAGCGACGTGAGAAATGCTGTGTCGTCTTCAATGTGTTCAATAACGTCAAAGAGCCCTATAAGACCGTACTGTTTGGACAACGCTTCTGCAGCAGTCGTGTAGCTGGAAACGTACCCTTGTTGTGCCGCGGTAGTGCGAGCGCCCGCATCTGGTTCAAATGCGTACACTCGCTGACTTAAGCGTGCAAGTTCGGTATACATGCCGCCGAACCCAGCTCCAAAATCGAGTGCTGATTCGACCGTTGTGGCGACATGAGAGCGCGCGAGAGTTGCGCGGATTGCCAGAGCCCTCCCCTTGTACCACCATGAATGCTCCGCCTCCCGCAGTAAATCAAAAGCTTCTTTTTTCATTTTTTCTTCAAGAAGAAATAATTATGTATCGCCCGATCAATCTCGTATGCAGAGAAGAGATTGTCTTTCTCTTTTTCATAGATCGCCGGCGGGAGGATGACTACATCTGCATTGCCCTGCGTAAGGACCGACCGTTGCGCACTGCCGATATCCCATCCCGGGACAAAGATGCCTATGCCATCATACGGATTGAGATATTGATAATATTTAGTCCCTTGCGCAAAGAATGCCACTTCAGGGGCGTCATAGAAGAAAAAAGAGGCCGAGGGGGATGCTGTTCTGAAATACTCTTCCCAGTTCGCTGTCTGACGCCGCCCGTATGACTCGGCGACAAACGAACTGAACATGACCTGATATGCTCCAAACAAAGATAACACGACAATGACAGAAATCGCTAATTTCTCCAAATATCGACCGTTGCATACGCTTCGCGCTATGAGCGCGAGCGTGTTTGGGAGAAAGAGAAGTGACAACGTTTGTGCTTCAAAAAGGTACCGATACCATCCGGCCGTTGTCAGATAGCCCAGCAAAGTAATGACTGAGAATGCGAGTACAATATGCTCTTCCACAGGTATGCGTTCCTGTCGGCGTAGCCGGATGCCGTATGCGACGAGCCATAGCGAGAGAACGACGAGCAGGTAGAGCGGACCGATGTCGGTTACGAGATTGCGAAGATTTGCGAATATCGTGCTCCACCAGTCTGTTATCTGATAATGATTCACATAAAAGGACAGCAAACTTCCCGCCGAATCGCTGACGCGGAACTGCAGAATGAGCCATGCGAATATGGGTGCCAGCCCCGCGCCGATAGCGGCGCCAACTTCCATCACTGTCATTTCATGCCGTCTCCATGCAATATAAAATCCAATGAGCGCGGCCGGAACGAGCAGTACAAAAATCGGTTTGGTGGCGACGGAGAGGCCTGCAAACAACCCGGCGAGCACGAACCATAAGTACCGCTGCGTTACGCGTCCGCGAGCAACGCACAAGCAGACAAGCGAAGCGACCAGGTACAACAACCCCGGCACTTCGCCCAAGACACTTTTCCCATTGCCATAGAGTGTTGGAAGTGTCGCTATAAGTGCAAGTGAACCAAGAGCTTGCCATGGACCAAACAGGCGCCTCACGAAAAAATAGCTGACAAGAAGGAATCCGATAATGAATACCGCCATAAGCGAGCGCGCAGAAAGAATGCTTATGTCGAACATTTTAAACCAGCCTGCGAGAGGATACATGAAAGGATAACCGACTGTTATAAGTTTAGAAGAGGGTTCAATCGTGTCCGGCGAAACGCGCAATCCTGTTTGACCATATGTTGCCAGATTTGCCGCGGCCTGCGTGAATATCCCCTCGTCCATCCACACAGGCGGGCTCTCGGTAAGATGATATGTCGCAAAAAAACCGGCGACCACAAAAAGAAGAACAAGAAGTATTGTATGAAGTTTCGTGCTCATGCGTGTCGCTAGTATACTGCCTTACCAGAACTTGAGCTTACGGGCGGCAAAGACCGTCATTTGAAGGAGGAGCCAGCCGTGGCTCCACCGACTGATGTTCGTTTCTCCGTACACGCGCTCTTTATAGCGCACCGGCATTTCAACAATCTTCAGATTCAGTTTCGCCGCGCCGAACATGAGGTCGAAGTCGCCGAATGGGTCAAAGTCGCCGAAGAACGCGCGATTTTCTTTAATGCCCTCGTAATCCTTCTTCCACAGCATCTTGGTCCCGCAGAGCGTGTCCTTGAGTGGCTGGCCGAGGATTGCGGTGAAAGCAAGGCTGAAGAATTTATTGCCAAAAAAGTTGAGGACGCGCATCGCCCCCTTCTCAACCGGATACACCAGACGCGAGCCATTGATAAATTCCCCACGACCGCTCGCGATCGCACGATAGAATTTATTAACGTCTTCTGGAGGGACAGTCATATCGGCGTCATAAATTGCGAGAATGTCGCCGGTAGCCATATCAAAACCTTTACGAACAGCGTCTCCCTTCCCTTTGCCGTCTTGAACTGCAAAGCTAATCCGTTTCTCTTTTCCGTACTGTTTTGCCACACGTTTTATTTCCGCAAGCGTATTGTCCCTCGAGTGACCCTCAATAAAAATAATTTCCGTAAATGAGCCCAGCGATGGCAGTTCTTTGACGATGCGCTCTATGGTTCCCGCTTCGTTGCGAGCAGGGACTACTATGGAGAGCGAAGGATTGTCCGTTCCGGCGCTTGTCAGAGGACGGGCGACGACGTAGTGAATGAGGCCGAGCTTGGAGAAGGGCCAGATGTTCGCGAGTATCGTATTGCAAAGAGCAGATAACAAAGGAACATACACCGGCATCAGCATTTTATTACCACTGCTTATCGTTTCGAAACCAGCTAGATATAGGAAATTATGGAGGTCGTGCGGCGAAAGCCAGTTCTGTTCTACAGACGGCGCACGCAACCGAAGCGCCGACGCGATGCGCAGGACGGGTTCCCAAAGGGAGTTGTACTGTGTAATCACCACCCGCCCATCGGCAACGAGAGCGCCATGTACACTCTGTAAGAATTCTTCAATATCTTGAGCATATCCGAGTATGTCCGACAGGACTATGTAGTCATATTTCCGACCGGCTTCAAGACCTCGGAACGACTTGTCCAGTGTGCCAACCGCTTTACCATTTGGAACGAGAAAACGCAGTAGCCTGTCGACATACTGATGATAAAAACGGCCGTGCTTTGTTACTCCTTCGTCCAGGTACATGAAGAATAGACAGTGCTGGTAATGAAGCCGGATCGCGCCGTAAAGAGAATGGTACACGAATTAAAGAAATCAGTATAGAAGCCGTCATATAGAGGAGGAATATCAACCACAAGAAACGCGCCATCAAATGTCGGAAGATGTTCGCGCGCAACATACTCAAATTGCGGAGCAGCAGTGAAGTGCGAAGCATATTTGCCAATATGCTTCAGTTCATATGCTCCTATATCGTTATGCGTATTGACTCTTGTTACGGCATCTGTCGTCGCCAGATAGGCGAGCGCTGGCACGAGCGCCGTTTCTGCGTTTCCATAGACTTTCCCGAAGCTGAACTCCTCTATAAAGACCGCGTTGTACACTATACCGGTGCAGACCATCACCACGGCCGCCGCGGCTAGTAACGGTTTATAAATGCGCCCTGCGAGTGCGGATGCACCCGCCACAAGGAACGAGTACGCGATGAAAAGGAACGATACATAAAAACCGGCAGGACCAGAACCGCCGTTAAACGCCGTAAGCATGTTCCAGTCAAAGCGAATCACGCGCGAGAACCATTCGGTCTTTGGATACAACGACACTGTTTCAGGCGACGTGAACAAGAGCGCGATAAGCGCTATTGAAATAAGCAGCCCGGCGATAATCGCACGCATATGTCCGCGCGGAGAAAAAGAAACGAAACATGAGGAGAGCGCGGCTCCGGAGATAACGCACAACGGAACGATGGTGAACATAAGATATTTGTCCAAAGCGCCGCGAGAGAAGTCAAAAAGAATGAAATAAAATACGAAACCGAGCGCAAGATACCAGAGAAACGGTGTTACTTTCTTCAATATATCCTTTGAGACAAAAAGGAGTGGGGCTATAAGAAGCGGCGACAAATAAAAAACGGCCTTAATGCTCTGAATAACAACTTGTAAATAATTTCTCCCGGACAGATGCGCGTAGTACAGTACATGGGTAACCATGCCGCCTATTGTGAATGCTGGATTGAGGAGCTTGATTGCGACAAAAGCTGCGCCAGTGAGAAAGATGAACGCCAGTGTGACAGCCACAAAGTAGTTTATATGCGCTACTGTGAGGTCTCTGCGTTTTTCGAACAAGAAGTCCGCGACAAGCGCTCCTGCTACGAGTACAAACGAAAGTTTGACAAGCAATCCGGTAATAAGTGCAAGCGTAAGAAAAAATACCCATATTGCGCGCCTACTTTCGCTTTTTGCGCGGTCATAACAGTATAACGCCGCAAGAAAAAATGTGGGCAAAATGGCACCGTCCGTATCCAACATGAGAGACGCCCAAACTCCGTAAAAGGAAACGGAGTATAAAAATACCGACCACAACGCCGCACGTTCATCGACTCTTCTGCGCACGACCGCAAAAAGAAGAAATGCCGAGATGAGACCGAACAGGAGCGGCATGACGCGCATATTAGACCCGCCGAACACTTGTGCGTCAGAGTAATATAAGAACGCTGTCAGGGGCGGATGAGTAGCAAAGGCGCTTGCTTGGGCGAATCCAGATTCGGCAGCCACTGCGAACTTGAATTCGTCTTGTTGATATGGTGTAGAGAGTCCTGGCAGGCGCACTGCAACGAAAAGAATTAAAAGTCCTATAAGAAGCGGGTGCGTTCCCCGTTTCATATCGTATTTTTAAATATAAAACGCTGGTAAACGAAAAAGCTCTCGACAGCTATAAGGAGGCTCGCCACCACTTGTGCAATGATGTAATGTAATCCGACCCACTCGACAAACACATAGACAAAAAGCGTGTTCAGAGCCAGATTGACAATCGCGACAAGAAAATAAATTCCCATTTGCATATGCATAGCGTCCCGCGAACGGTCGCCGAACGTCCAGAATTTATGGAGAATGAAACTAACAAAAAACGCGAAAATGAAAGCAATTATTGCGGATGCAAGATACCAGACGCCGAAGATATCGGTAAAGAGATAAAGTAGTACTATGTCGGTACTGAACGCCGTCCCGCCGGAAAGCAGAAAGCGAAAAATTCGCGCGTGTGTCGGATACCGCTCATCAAACTGCGTATACAGGTCTTTTGCTCTTCCTATCATACGATAAATGTTCGCAGTATATCACGCGCCTCTATGATGGGCATAAGGCTTACACGGTTTGCAGAGCGTTCAATATCGCTGGTACGAGGCGCTGGAGCGAATGATGTTCTCTTACATATTCTGGGCTCTCGTTTTCTAGCGTCTTGAGGGCAGTGTCATTTGTATGAATGTGCATACCGCAGGCGAGCGCTTCAAGGACTACTTTGTCCAAACTTCCCGTTTCGCTCGTATGTATGAGATATGCGGCTTTCCGGTATTCATTACGCAGTTGGGCTTGTGTAAGACCGCCTAAGAAACGCACTCTGGCTCCGAGTTCATGCACAAGCGCTTCAAGATGTCTTTGTTCGGGTCCGTCACCAATAATGCGTAGCTCCTTATCTTCTTGTACCGTAGCTCGGATAGCCAAATCGTGTCGCTTGCTTTTCATAAGCCGCCCGACGGAGAGCGCCCAATCTCCGCGCGCGGCTGTTTGGTCCGGAGAAAAGAAGTCTGTGTCTATTCCGTGTCCCATAACTTTGACCTTGTTGCTTTTGAGACGAAAACTTTCTTTGGATGCCGTAAACACTACGTGCGCAAGGAGAGTTGCGATTCGCAATTTCAGATTGACGCTCTTGTGCGTGTACCAGAGCGCGATACGTTTGTGCATAAGCCTCCAAAAAACTCCTGCAACAACTATGTATTCCGGATTCATATGCACAAAAACTGCGTCGTATTCTTTACGCAATCTCCACACAAGAGAAACAAGTCGCACTGCTTTCTGCATACCGCCAATTGCTTTCCCAATCTCGTACACTTTCACATTCGCCGGCAACTCGTGCTTCCCTTCGCGCAAACAAATAACTGTCACTTTCTCGCAATGTTTCGCGAACTCTTCTATCCATCGCACGAAAAATCCAAGATGCGAATCTTGGCTATCAACTGTCTGTGTACAGATAAGTAATTTCATTTATGCTTTAGTATTTGTGCGAAATCCGTGGCAATACGAGCCGAAATATCTCCTACATTGGCGAGGTGCGCTCTGACAGCTTCTTCGGCGCGGAGCGGGAGCTGGTGCCGCACCGCATTGTCTTCAATGAGCCCGACGATATGGAGCGAGAGCGCGGTGGGGTCGGCGACAGGAACAGAGAGAACGTCTTCATAGCCTTTGAACACTTCGCCGACTATGCCTACATCTGTCGTGATAATTGGAACCTTCGCGAGCGCCGCTTCTATGAGCGTCCGGCTATAGCCCTCGTATGCGCTCGCCTGAATAAACGCCTGCGCGCTCGCTACCAAACCGCGTGCGTCCTGACGACTACCGAGGAATACAACCCTGTCAGCGAGGCCTAGGGTGCGCGCCATTCTCTCCAGCCGATTTCGCTCGCTACCTTCCCCGACAATAAAGAGCCCGACCATCGGATACTGCTTGGCGACGAGCGCGAGCGCCGCCAAAATGTCTTCAATGCGCTTCTCCGGCTCCAAGCGTCCGACTGTGATGAGAGAAAAAGTGAACTGGTGCTCCGGCAGGCGTACCGGAGCAGGAACGTTTGCATCAACCGTTACCGGTATTACTGACGGCTCTTTTATTCTGTCCCCGTACTGCGCGACAAGTGACACCTTCACCCGCTCGGATACAACGCGAATGCCGTCTGCCTTCTGCAAAACTTCGTCTGCGATTCTTCGGCGCCAGCGATTTAGGAGCGGCATACGCACGCGAGGACTGCGCCAATTCCCGCTTTTTATAAACCATGGGGAGAGAAAGTCCGTGTGCACTTGAATGTGCAGTTTGGGTTTTGGCGCTTGAGTTTTGGATATTGCCCGCAGGGCTGCTAGTCCATGTTCAAATGGGTCCTGCGCGGAGACGACTTCAATGTCGTGTTTCAGAATGAGTTCGTGCGCTCGCTTCGCTAGCGCACGAACTCTGAAAATTTTCCACGTGTGTATCGGATGTAAAAATAAATTTCCGTCTTGTTCTTCTCTCGCATCTCTATCTGCAGAAGAGACGATATGCAGTTCGCCTATCGCCACGGCATACGCGCGCATCCGCGCGCGCGCGGCGCTCGCCGCATCAAATATCGTAGAGTCGTTTGAGACAAATAA
>JACOXQ010000055.1 GCA_016182285.1 Candidatus Kaiserbacteria bacterium | reverse complement strand
AATCGGAGAACCGGCGTTCACAAAAGCGGAAGCGAAACTGCGCGTGACTGTAGATGCGGAAGCGGGAGGAAGAGGGGCGGATACCGTAACTGCCGCAGTACCCGTCACGGCAACAGCGCCGTCCGCGGCGCTCGCGGTAATAGTCGCGGTACCCTCGGCGACGCCGGTCACGAGGCCGGAGGCGTCCACGGCGGCGACCGTTTCGTCGGAGGACGACCAGGTGACAGAGGCGCCCGCGAAGGCGAGGCCGTTCTGGTTGAGCGGAAGCGCAGTGAATGACTGCGTGCCTCCGATGGCGAGAGATGCCGAGACCGGTGATAGGACAACGCTAGTCAGGGCCGGAGTCGCAGATGGAGCCTGTGTCGGGACCGGGTCTGGAGCAGGCTCCGGAGCCGGAGTCGGGTCTGGCTCCGGGGCCGGGTCGGGGTCCGGAATCGGGTCGGGAGCCGGAGCCGCAGCAGTAACGGTAACCTCCGCTATCCCTATGGCAATATCAGTGCCGGATAACGCGGTCACGATGACAGTCGCGAAACCCTCCGACATACCTGTAACGAAACCTTCTTGGTCAACATCGGCAACGGCCGGGTCGTCCGACATCCAGATTATCTCAATCGTCGGGTCGGAAAAAACATTTCCGTTCTGGTCAATCTCCGTCGCCGTAAGCTGCAGCGTTTCGCCGACCGTTATGGCCGCCGTAACCGGAGTAATGTCAACGAACGTAAGAACCGGAGTCGTAGCGGGAGCCGGATCGGTAACTGTCACATCCGTCTCGCCAAGCACTGGAAGCGGCGCCGGATTTGAATCAAACGCGAACTCGCCGGAAAAACTGTTCACCCCTGTCGCCGTAGGAGGCACTTCCACCTGATACTGGAGCGCAGTAGAAACCGCGCCCGAGAGGACGGCCCATTTTATGTGTCCTGCCTGCGCGGTGTCGCCCGTACCGGGAACGGTTACTGTCCATCCCGCCGGTAGCACTTCGTCAATGACGTAGAACGCGTCCGGAGGGGTCACGTCCACTGCGAGCGTCACGGTAATGACTTCTCCGGGAGCGGGGGTAGCGAAGTCAAAGCTGCGGGTGACGGTGGAAGCGAAGGCGGCCTGCGCTCCCGCGACGGTGAAGAGCATCAGCGCCGCGGAAAACATTCCAAGTTTTTTTAATACCGATGGTAAGCGTTTCATTTTTTTAGTTTTAGTTTTTTAATTATTTTGGTGCGGTTTTTTAACAGCCGGTGCCGACCTTCCAGAAGCCGATGGCGCTTAAGAGGTCCGCAGTGGATACCGAACCGTTCTTCCAACCGCGCACGAAGGTAAGTACCTCCAGAATGCCGATGGCCCCGTCGCCGTTCGTATCTGCAGTTGTCTGGCACGCAAGCGGCGCGGTCACAGTTACAGCAACAGTCGCGGGAATGGCGCTCACGCCGTTACTGACCGTCGCGGTAATGAGCGCGGCGCCGGCTCCTACGCCGGTCACCACGCCGCTCGCGGAAACTGCCGCTACCGACGTATTGTCTGAAGTCCAGGCAACGGAGAGTCCGGATGCGATAAGTGCGCTCGCCGGGTCAAAGCCGGCGGCACCCAGCTGGCGAGTCGCGCCGACGACCAGATTGCTTACGGCCGGAACGGCGATAACCGAATCAAGGACCGGAACGACCGACAATGTCAGCGCGCCGTTCGCCGCATTGATGCCGTCCGTTGCCACAATCGGCAGAGTAAACGTCCCCAGCTCTGTAAGCGGCGGCAGAGTCGCGCTCCACAGGGCATTTGTCCGCGGGACCGGCGTTTCCGTCGCCATGCTCTGCACATTCAGGGAAGTTCCAAGCGGATTGAGGTCAATGGTGACTGCTCGCGCGCCGAGGTCATCCGTGACGGTGACATTCGCGACTGCGGCAGAACCGAGCTCGGCGATGAGCGGCTCGGCGCTTATCTCCGGCGGCAACGCGTCTATCTCGGCGATGCGTCCTGCTACTGCGAACAAACCGGTTTCAATGGAATTTATTCCGGGGCCGCCTATATTAGGACCCTCAATCCTGAAGAAGTTCTGTCCGACAGGGCTTCCAGTAACCGCGTGTTCTATCGCCGGATTCCCGACATACCGCCTCCCCGGCATTGCCTGATTTGACAACAGAGGGTCGGTGAGCGCCGGATTCAGGTTGAACGTATCCCAAGTAAGGAACGGCCCGATGCCGCTTTGGAGCGCGAGGTCGAAGTTGCTGGGATTGCCCGGAGGGCTGTTCGGGTCGCAGGACAATACCCCCGCGACGGCGAAGCATCCTATGTCCGACGAATCAAATATTTCCGGTCCCGGTCCGACTGCATCAACGACATACGTGTTTGTGCCGAAAGGATGCGTTACCGTATAGGTTCCCGGCTCGCCGACGTCCAGCCGTACACGTATGCGTCCGAATACCGATTGTTCTCCGTCAACCGCGGCCTCTCCGGCAAAAGCGGATTCCATCGCCAGCACCAGCAGACCTGTACCGTGCGGATTTTCCACAGCCGCGTCGGCCGCCCAATAAAATCCTTCGGCGCCGAATCCGAGTTCCTGCGAGAAAGCGTTGGCCGGGTCCACCGGATCTGAAATGCCGAAACCGTCTGCGGCTTCTATAAGGTCCAGCGGCAGTCCGTTTTGGTCCATATACCACGCGGGAAATCCTTTGCCCAAACCGACAGTAATCACCGGGCCTGCCGCGCCGAAGGGCGCGAGTGCCGCCGCCGCGGGCGCTACCGGCGTTAATATTAATGCCGAGGCCGTCGCCAAAGCGGCGGCGGCGGATACCGCGAACCAATATATTTTTTTCATAGTGATTTTTGATAAATGATCTATTAACCGGTCGAGAACAATGCGTGATGGATGATACGGGAGCCGTTATGAATTTTTTATTAACTTTTAAAAAATGCGGTTGCCGTTTCGCTTAGGATTGTCCATAATAGAGTGCTATGTTGCGCGTTCAAGAACTGGTGCTTTCCCGATTCAAAGCGATACCGACGGATACGTATGCGTATCTCATTATTGACGCTTTTGTCTTGACCGCGCTCTACCTCATCGGCCTGACAAATTACCTCCTATCACACAGTTTGGCCGAGATGTTCAGCGTCGTGATTATGGTAATCGTGTTCTCCATCACGTGGCATGCGCGGGAATATTTGAACAATAACTATCTGCTTTTCATCGGCATCTCGCTCGTCTTCGTCGCTTCCTTTGACCTCCTGCACACGCTGTTTTACGGAGGCATGGGCGTGACCGCCGGCAATATGGAGACGAATATGACCGACCAGCTGTGGATCGCGGCTCGGTATCTCCAGGCAGGCTCGCTCCTCGCGGCGCCCTTCTTTATAAACAAAAAGTTAAAGGCGAATGCCGTCCTGTTCGCGTACGCGGCCATCGCGTCCCTCGTGTTGCTCTCCATCTTTTACTGGGACCTGTTCCCGACCGCGTATGTGAGCGGCGCGGGACAGACATCCTTTATGATGGCGAGCGAATTCATCGTCACCGCTCTGATTATCCTCTCGCTGGTTTCTCTGGCGAAAAAGCGTGCGTCATTCGGGAGCGCGGTGTTCATTCTCTTGTTCATGTTCGCGGCCGTCAGCGCCATTTCCGAACTACTCTTCGCCATGCATGCCGGCGAGCACGGCTCTCTTGACATCGCGGGCCATCTGCTGAAAATCATCGCTTTTTATCTCCTATATCGGGCCGTGGTGATAACCAGCTTTGAAGACCCTCACGCTCTACTGCAGAAAAACATTGACCGCAGGAAGAACGAGCTGGAGCTGCACGCGACGGAGCTTGAGTATCTCAACCAACAGTTGAAGAAGTTCCAGCTCGCGCTGGAGAATACGCTTGACCACGTCGTTATTACGGACCCGGACGGCATCGTGGTGTATGCGAATAAGGCGGCCGAGAGGATCACCGGATACGCAAATCGCGACATCCTGAACAAAAAGGTGGGAGTCTTGTGGGGAAAGCAGATGGGCGGGGAGTTCTACCAAGAACTTTGGAAAACTATAAAAGATAAAAAAGAGGATTTTGTCGGCGAATTCGTAAACAGAAGGAAGAACGGCCAGCTGTATTACTCGCTTGCCACCATCTCGCCAATATTGGACGAAAAGCGCAATATACAATTTTTCGTAGGGATAGAACGGGACATTACGAACAGGAAAAAAACGGAACGGAAGCTGGAGGAGTATGCGCGGAAGATGGCGGAGGGGAAAGCCCGGGACGACGCGCTCCTCCTAAGCATCGCCGACGGGATATTGGTGACCGATACGAGCGGAGAAATTACATTCATAAATAAAGCGGTGGAAAGAATTTGCGGAATAAGGGCGGGAGAGGCGCTAGGCCGCGACTTGTACGATGCCATTTCGTTTTTTGACGAGCATGGCAAAAAGGCGTCTCGGGATACGGGTCCGATTCGCGTAGAGGGCGACGCGTCCAAGCGCGAGGAGATGCCGATAACCGACTCCGCCTCGTTCCACGTGGTGAATAAAAAGGACGGGCGGCGGGTGTCACTTTCAATAAGCGCGGCGCCGTTTGTCATCGGCGGCGGCGTGCTGGGGACCGTCGTCGTCTTGCGCGACATCACGTACGAAAAAGAAATAGACAAGGCGAAGAGCGAGTTCATCTCATTCGCCTCGCACCAGCTTCGCACGCCGCTCACCAGCATAAGCCTCTCCATTGACACTCTCCTGCACGGCCTCGGCGATGCCCTGACCGGTGAACAGAAAAAATATCTGAAGATCGCCTTCAACGGGATTAAAGACATGACCGACATCATTGAGACTCTGCTGAATATCTCCAGAATCCAGATGGGAACGCTTGTCGTCAGCCCGGAACCGACGAACTTGCCGAAGCTTTCGGATGAGATACTGCAGGACATCTCCATTGCCGCAAAAAACAAGAAAATGAAGATAAAGAGGCTCTACGACAAGAGCCTGCCAGCAATCAAGATTGACCAGCGGCTGATGAGGATTATCTTGGAAAACCTCGTTTCCAACGCGATGAAATATAGCTCGCCAAACGGCGCGATTCTGGTAGAAATTGCGAAGCAGGGGAAAGACGTCCTCGTGGCGATTTCCGACACCGGCGACGGCATACCGAAAGAACAGCAGACGAGAATATTTGAGAAGCTCTTCAGAGTCCAGGTGGACGGCAAGGTGAAGGGCACCGGACTCGGCCTCTATATGGTGAAGGTGGCGACCGACCAATACGGCGGGCGCGTGTGGTGCGAATCGCCGTCTTCGCGGGCGTTCGGCGACGCGAAGAGCGCCGCAGGCGGAAAGGGCACGACATTCTTCGTCACCGTGCCGCTCGCCGGCATGGCCGCGCACAACGTCGCACAGCCGCCCGCAATGAAAATTACGCCGGCAGAAGAAGATGCTCCTCTGTCACGGCATTAATCCGATAGCCGACGCCTCGCACCGTCTCCAAGAAGTTCTTCCGGCCTTTCTTCGCAATCTTCCTCCGCAGATGATTGATGTGGACGTCCACGACGTTGCTGAAGGAGTCAAAGTGGAAGTCCCACACGTTGAAGAGTATGTCGTCTCTGGTGACCACCGTGTTCGGATGGCGCATGAGATATTCCAGGATGCCGAACTCCTTGAGCGTAAGCCTCATCTCCTTTCCGTCTATATGGACCTTCCGAGAACTCGGGTTGAGGACGATGCCGTCGCAGCGCAGTTCAAGATTCAGCCTGTCCTTCGGCCGCCGCAGCAGGGTCCTTAGCCTTGAGAGCAGTTCCTTGAAGTCAAACGGCTTCGTCAGATAATCGTCCGCGCCGCCGTCCAAGGCGGAAATCTTGTCGTCCACATAGCTTTTCGCAGTGAGTATCAATATCGGGACGGTGATGCCCTTCGCGCGCACGTGCTTGCAGATGTCTATCCCGTTTATTCCCGGAAGCATGAGGTCCAAAATGACCAAATCGTAGTCGTTGTGGTACAGTTCTATGCGCTTTTGGCCGGCCAGGCCGTCCGCCACCCAATCAACGGTGTATCCCTCGCGCTCCAAGCCGGCCTTCACAAGATTCGCTATCTGCGCCTCATCTTCTATCATCAATAATTTCATATGCATCAAATTATGAGCTAAAAATGAACTGTTTGCAAAGATACCTCTCTCAACATTAAGAATTAATTAATATTTGATGTGATGGCCGCTTATCCCCATTTTGTATTGCATACCGGAGACATTTCTGGCATACTGTATTCCACTCGCAGAGTATTAGAAGTCGCTGCGGTTTACCCCGACGAAATGGAGGGGCCAGACCGCACGTGTTTAGTTTCGGCGAGGTTAATCGGTTAGTTCCAACACATGGACACAGCATCAGCATCAGTGCAGGGGAACAAGCTTTACGTAGGCGGAATTCCCTATCGCTCAACGGAAGACGACCTTAAGAAGGCCTTTGGCGAGGCCGGCTCGGTAGTATCCGCGAGCATTATCAGCGACCGTATGACCGGCCGTTCGCGCGGCTTCGGCTTCGTGGAGATGGCCTCCGAGGCGGAGGCGCAGGCGGCGATAGATCGCTGGGACGGCAAGGAGATGGACGGGCGCACGCTCTCCGTCTCGTTCGCGCGCCCGCAGGGCGAGCGCCCGCCTCGCCGCGAAGGCGGCTATGGCGCCGGCGACCGCGGCGGCTATGGCGGCAACGGCGGCTATGGCCGCGGAGGATACTAACCTTTCGCAAATAAAAACAGCCCCGCCCCTTCTTCAAGAAAGGGCGGGGCTGTTTTTATTGAGCTTGTTTCTTCTTGAGTTCGGCGCTCCATCCGGCGAGATTCGCCAAAAGCTGAAGGAACGTCGCGGCGGCGGAAAG
>JACOXQ010000054.1 GCA_016182285.1 Candidatus Kaiserbacteria bacterium | reverse complement strand
GCCGGCCTCGAGTGTCGTAAAACCCGGAGTCGGCGTCAAAACAAAATTAGGTTGATATTTCCGAACATAACCTTGAAATAAACTGTAACCGGGGGCCAGTCGGCTTTCCAACCAAGTAAATAAGCGTGGGGTTAAAAAGTTGGTAGGGAGAACCTTTCTCAGGCGACGAAGAAAGCGGCATGAAGGCGGACGCCGAGTCGGTAGAGATATGGAAAAATATCGGCATCGCAGACGACCATATGTTCACCTATGGCGCGAAGAAAAATTGGTGGAGCAGGGCAGGGGTGCCCGCAAAGATGCCAGCGGGCGAAATCGGCGGGCCCGATTCAGAAGTGTTCTACGATTTCGGAACCTCGCATGATGAAAAATTTGGAAAAGAATGCCATCCCAACTGCGACTGCGGGCGCTTCATAGAAATAGGAAACTCTGTGTTCATGCAATACATCAAGCAAGCCGATGGGAGCTTCAAGGAATTGCCTAAGCAAAATGTGGACTTCGGCGGTGGGCTGGAGCGCTTGGTGGCGGCAACGCTTGATAACCCTGATATTTTTCTGATTGATGTTTTTGATGCGGCACGAGCAGTTCTTGAAAAGCGTTCAAATAAGGCATATTTTCATGTTGGACGTACTACGTCCAACATGAAATCGTTCAGGATAATTTTGGACCACACACGCGCGGCTTCAGTCATGTTTGACGCGGGACTTCGTCCTTCTAACACGGAGCAGGGATATATTCTGCGTCGCCTAATTCGCCGCTCAATACGTGAGGCCGATAAGCTTGATATTAAAGAGGCAGTCCTTGGAGAAGTCGCCGGCAGACATGAAGACGCGTTTCGAACAGAAGAAGCGCAGTTCAGAAAGACGCTTGCGCACGGAATGCGCGAGCTGGATAAAATGGGCGGCAACATAGACGCATTTATGCTATTCACTACTTATGGATTCCCGATAGAACTGACTGCAGAGATAGCGAAAGAACGCGGCCTTCCTGTTGATTTAGAGAATGTACAGAAGAAGATGGTAGAGCATCAAGCGCTCTCGCGCGCCGGAGCCGCGACTAAGTTCGCGGGCGGGCTCGCCGACCATGCGGAACAGACTATTAAATATCACACGGCGCACCACTTGCTCCTTAAAGCGCTTCAGACAGTGCTCGGGAAAGACGTGCACCAAAGAGGGAGCAACATCACCAGCGAGCGCCTGCGCATAGACTTCTCCTACGGACATAAAATGACTGATGAGCAGAAAAAAGAAGTGGAAAGAATAGTGAATGAAAAGATTTCAGAAAAACTGCCTGTCATCCGCACTGATATGAAGAAAGAAGAAGCGGAAAAGTTAGGGGCGGAGCACGAGTTCGGCGCGACGTATCCGGACACGGTGTCCGTGTATTCCGTAGGCCCGTTAAACGACGCATTCTCAATAGAGTTCTGCGGCGGACCGCATGTCGCGAATACTGCCGATCTCGGCGCCGGCGGGAAGGTGTTTAAAATCCTGAAAGAAGAGGCCTCCTCCGCAGGCGTCCGCCGCATCAAGGCGGTGTTAGAATAAAACGATGGGTTTCTTCAGTAACATTTTTAATCCGACGAACGCAGAGTCGCTTGTGCTCATAGACGTCAGCGCCGGTTCGGTCGCCGGCGCGTATGCGCATTATAAAGACATGGAAACCCCGTCTATTCTTTATACGCGCCGCCTCCCCATAGAAGTTAGAAGCGGCGAACGGCATGAGCTGGCGATGTTGCGCGCGCTTGAAATCCTAGGCAATGCTCTCATTAAAGAAGGCGCGCCGGCTCTGGCGCGCGCAACCGGGAGCGGGCGCGCAGACGCCATACTGGTGTCGGTAGACGCGCCGTGGCAGGAAACAAGGGTTCGCACGGAATACTTTGAGAGGAAAACGCCGTTCGTGTTTACCAAAAGGATGGTCGCTACGGCGCTGGAAAAAACCAGCATCCCTGCAGATGGGAAAGTTCTTGCGGACGAAAGCATCATCGGCACTATCCTCAACGGCTATGAGACGCGCGAACCGTACGGAAAGAAAGTGCATAGAGCGGCCGTAATAATACTCACTTCGTTTATTGACGAAAAAATTTCAGAAGGCATAGCCGGAATGCTTAGTAAACTTTTTCATACCAAAAATATCTTTTCCATCGCCGGCAGTTCTCTGCGCTACCAAGCGATGCGCACCGCCTTCCCGCATGAGCGCGACGCTCTCCTGCTTGATGCAGTCGGACAGCTGATATCTATAGCGCTCGTGCGGAGAGATCTTCTCGTCGCCGTAGTTGAAGCGTCCGATACATCAACCGAGAATTATGAAAAGTGGGTTGAGAAAGTCGTCCTTGAATTAACGGAACTGGCGAAGGACCATCCTCTGCCTCGCACAATATTCTTGCTCGCGCAAGAGAAAGATTCTCCATCGCTGGAACAGGCTCTTAACTCCGCAAAGCTTGGCGGACTCTGGCTCTCGGATAATCCGCCGAAGATAGTTCCCGTACGAGCCGGCCACCTATCGGGCTCCATACGGCAGATAACAACCGCTTCTCCAGACCTCCCGCTGCTTCTCATGGCGCTCTATTGGCAACACCATAGAAAGTAGTGGTATACTTAAATCTATGCGTACACTAAATGACATCATTCCGCCGTCTAGGAGAAAGGAAACGGGACCGCTTACCGGAAGTCCGTCGGGACGCGAACCGCTTAATCTGTCAGCCGATAAGCCGCCAAGGTTCCCGTACATGACGCTTGTCGTCGTCGCTCTCATAGTCGCCGTTTCTATCGGCGCGCTCATTTACTTTTCAACGGCAAAGGTTGAGGTGATTCCGAGCACCGTTTCCGCGGCAGTGCAAAGCTCTTTCACTGCGAACAAAAGCTCGGGCTCTCTGCCGTTTGAAATCATCACAGCGCAGAAAATCGCATCACAGAGCGTGAAAGGGAGCGGTACAAAGACGGTGAATACTCCGGCTTCCGGCACCATTACCGTCTACAATACTCAAACGAAGTCGCAGAAGCTCATCGCGAACACCCGTTTCGCGACAGCCGCAGGACTCATTTTCAGAATACGTTCTGCTATAACGATACCCGGAGGCACGTCTGAGAAGCCCGGCAGTATCACAACAAAGGTATACGCCGATAATACGGGAAGCTCCTACAATGTCGGGCCGACATCATTTACTGTCCCCGGATTCGCCGGCACTCCGCAGGAAAAGATGGTATATGCGCGTTCGTCAACGGCGATGGCCGGAGGCGCGTCCGGAGCCGTGCCTATAGTGGATACGGCCCTTGAAGAGCAGGCGCGAAGCGCTTTGAAGACCGCACTCGCTCCGGACCTTCTCGCGAGCATTCAGAGCCAAATCCCTTCCGGGTACGTTCTTGTTCCCAGCGCGGCAGAGACGGTCTACGAAGCAATGGACTCCGAGCCGTCCTCTACGACGGGTATGGTTGAAGTGAAAGAGCAGGGAACGATTACCGCGATTATCTTCCCGAACACGGCGCTCGCAACATCGGTCGCCGCATCGGTCGCCGGCCTCAACTATCAGGGAGAGCCTCTCACGCTTGCTTCAACCGAAAATCTCTTGTTAGCGGCCGTAAGCATGCCTAGCTTGGACGCGGAGACGTTCTCGTTTACTCTGGCCGGTACGGCTTCGCTCACCTATACCGTAGACCCGAGCCGGATAGCGGCCGCGGTGGCGGGGAAAACTCGTTCGGCCGCCGAGGTCGCGCTCACCAACTATCCGGAGGTCAAACGGGCCGTTATCATCCTGAGGCCGTTCTGGCGCCAGACACTCCCGCAGGACCCGTCGTCTATCTCCGTCGTGGTGTCCAGTTAGTTGACGGCTTTTGGCATATCTGCTAGATTGTATGAGTACTTGCATGGATCCATCCTGGTAAAATGAGCGGAGGCGAAGAAACAAAATCCACGGTGAATGGCACCGTTGAAGAAGTGTTGCCCAACTCGCTTTTTCGTGTTCGCGTGCCTGCAAGTGTTGAGGGAGAGGCTGGCGAACTCGTTCTCGCGTATATGGCCGGCAAGATGCGCCTGCATCGCATTCGCGTCTTGATGGGAGACCAGGTGGAAATGGTATTAGACCCGTACGGGGGCAAAGCGAGAATCGTTCGTCGTTTAACATAAATAATTAGTCCAAAATAAGATGAAAGTTCGCGCGTCAATAAAGGTGCAACAGCCGGGAGACCAACTCGTCAAAAGAGGCGGCCGCTTGTACCGTATTAATAAGAAGAATCCGCGCCGCAAGGCAAGACAAGGTTGATATGTTTAAACATTTAAAAATTTCAATATGCGCATAGCAGGCGTCACAATTCCAGATACCAAACAGCTCGCATATTCTTTGCCGCTTATCTTCGGCATCGGTCCAGCGCGCGCGCGCGACATCCTGAAGCAGGTCGGCGTGCCGGCGGACAAAAAAGGGAGCGAGCTTACGAGCGGCGAGGAACAAAAGATCCGCTCACTCGCAGAGAAATTCACCATTGAAGGCGAGCTGCGCCGAGAGATAGGGCAGAACATCAAGCGCTTGAAGGATATCCGCTCAATCCGCGGAGACAGGCACACACGCGGACTGCCCGTGCGCGGCCAGCGCACAAAGACCAATTCGCGCACGCGCCGTGGCAATGTGAGGAAGACGATGACTTCCGGCCGCCGCACTCTTGAAAAAACATAATATGGGAAAGAAACGCATCATCAAAAAGAGCGGGAGAGGCATGGACGCGGGACGTAAGGAGCGCGCCCTGTCCAAAGCGACTAAGCGCCATCTGGAGAAGGGCATTCTCCACATTGAAGCGACCTTCAACAATACGAAGGCCATTCTCACCGATGACAAGGGTAATGCCGTCGTCTCTTCAAGCGCGGGCGCACTCGGCTTTTCAGGTGCGAGGAAGTCTACGCCATACGCGGCGGCAAAGGTCGGCGAATTCCTGGGTGAGAAGGGAATGATGATAGGTCTAAAAGAAGCTACGGTTATCATCAAGGGCGTCGGCGCCGGCCGTGAGTCCGTTCTTCGTTCTTTTTCCGGCAAAGGCATCCAAATAAAGTCAATTAAGGACGTGACACCGGTACCGCACAACGGACCGCGTCCGCCGAAACCGCGACGCGTGTAGAAATGTTTAAATATTTAAAAATTTAAATATGATCACCGGACCACGATACAAAATAGCGAAGCGCCTCGGCGCGACAGTATTTGAAAAAGCGCAGACGCAGAAGTTCGCGCTATCCGCCGACCGCTCTGCGAAGAACAAGCGCAAGGGGCGCGGACGCCAGAGCGAATACGGCAAGCAGATGCTGGAAAAGCAGAAGGTGCGCATAACCTACGGATTGCCCGAAAAGCAGTTCCGCAATTACGTGCGCAAGTCGCTCGCAGAGGTGCATAATACCCAACCGAGCGAGCGTCTGCACGAACTTCTTGAACTGCGGCTTGACAATGTCATCTGGCGCCTCGGCCTCGCACCGACGCGGCGAGGAGCTCGCCAGATGGCCGCGCACGGCCACGTGACGGTAAACGGAAAGAAATCACGCGTTCCGTCCCAGTCGCTGTTTGTCGGTGATAAAATAGCCGTGCGCGAAGGTTCAAAAGAGCACGGAGTTCTCGTCGGATTCAATGAGCGATTCTTGGAGCGGCCGCTCCCGTCGTGGCTCACGTGGGACCCGAAGAAAATGGAGGGCTCGGTAAAAGAGCGCCCGACAAGCGCGTCTGCCGACACGGCTGGCGACCTCGTCGCCGTGCTCTCGTTCTACACGAGATAATATTCATATTTAAATATTTAAAAATTTAAATATTTAAAATTAACAACAGGTAATTACGATTGCGTTATGGAATACCACATCACCCTACCGAGTAAGCCCCGTATCGTCTCCGAAGAAGGACTGCAGGGCGTGTATGAAATAGATTCGCTGTATCCGGGATACGGACATACGCTTGGCAATTCTCTGCGCCGCATTATTCTATCCTCGTTGCCGGGAGCGTCCGTAACGCAGGTCAAAATTGAGGGCGTCCCGCACGAATTCTCCACGATTGAAGGCTCCCGCGAAACAGTTATGGAGATACTCCTGAACCTGAAGCGCGTACACTTCGTCCTCCACGGCGACGAACCCCAGACGGTTTCGCTCGTCGCGAAGGGTTCGGGCGAAGTTACGGCAAAAGATTTCAAGTTGCCCAGCCAAGTGGAGATCATGAATCCAGAACAGCACATCTGCGACCTGTCGGGTAAAGCGGCTCTTGAACTTGAAGCCACGATAGAGCGCGGTCTCGGCTATGTCGCTCGCGAAGTGCTCACGAAAGACAAGGTGGAAATCGGCACCATCGCGCTGGACGCAACTTTCACTCCTATCCGCCGCGTAAATTACGAAGTAGAGAATATGCGCGTCGGCAACCGCACCGACTTCAACCGCCTGCGTATTCTGATTGAAACGAACGGCACTATCGCTCCGCGCGAAGCGCTCACGAGGTCCATCGAGACGATGATTCACCAGCTCTCGGCCGTTATCGGCTTTCAAGAATCTGACACAAGCTCCTCCGCCAAGGCTGATGAGAGCGCTGCACCTGTTACGGGCGCATCAAAAGTTAAGATAGCCGACCTGGAGCTCTCGGCGCGTATTACTTCAGCTCTTGAAGGTGCCGGGATTAAGAGCGCGGCAGGACTCGCGCGCAAGTCTGCTAGCGCGCTGAAGGAGCTGGATGGCATAGGCGAGAAAGCGATTGAAGAAATCTCCGTCGCGCTCGCCGTCCACGGCCTCAAAGCCGAGCCCGAGATTGAAGAGAAGGCGATTGAAGAGATCTCCATCGCGCTCTCCAGTCACGGCCTCACGCTTAAGGCCGAATAGGGATATGGCGTACACGACAAAAGGCCAAACATTCCACCGAGAAGCCGGCCAGCGCCGAGCGCTCATCAAGTCGCTCGCGCGCTCCCTCGTCTTGGAGGAGAGCATCTCAACGACTGAGGCGAAGGCGAAGGCGCTTCGCCCATTTATGGAGCGTCTCGTCTCGTACGCAAAGGCGAACACGCTGGCGACCCGCCGTTTCGCGTTATCAAAGCTTGGTGATAAGGCGGCAACAAAAAAACTGTTTGATTCAATCGGACCGCGGTATGCTAACAGAAACGGCGGGTACACGCGCGTGGTGAAGCGGACGAAGCGCGGATACAATGATGCGCGCAAGCTAGCTTATATATCATTCGTATGAAAACAGAAATAATCATAGATGCGACTGACCGCACGCTCGGGCGCGTGGCGAGCGAGGCGGCGCACGCCCTCCTAGGCAAGCGCTCCGTTCATTTCGCCAAGAATCAGGCTCTGCCGGTGACGGTCACCGTCACCAACGCCGGGAAGATCCACTTGCCCGCGCGCCGCACGAAAGGAAAAATCTATACGCGCTACACCGGATATCCGGGAGGCTTCTACGAGATGACCATGGAAGAGATGCTCGCGAAGAAGGGAATCGCCGAGGTGGTGAAGAAGACGGTGGACGGGATGATTCCGCGCAATAAGCTACGCAAGCCTCGTATGAAAAATTTGATAGTAAACGAATAACTTTAACCTTACCACTTACACCTTATGACTTCTTTTATCACCGCCGTCGGACGCAGGAAGACCGCAATCGCAACAGTACGTATGTCTGTCGCGCCGAAGAGCAGTGTCACAGTGAACGGAAAAGCTGCGAAGGACTATTTTAAGACCGACCTGCGCGCGCTCATCGCCGAAGAGGCGCTCGCCAAGGCCGAGAGTGCCGAGAGCTATCAAGTCACTGCGCACGTGGAAGGCGGCGGCATCGCCGCACAGGCGGACGCGGTCCGCCACGCCATCAGCCGCGCGCTTGTGAAAGCGGAGCCGAACACGCGCAAAGCCCTTAAAGCAGCGACATTCCTCAAGCGCGACCCCCGCGCCAAAGAGCGCAAGAAGCCCGGACTCGTGAAGGCCCGCAAGGCCAAGCAGTGGAGCAAGCGCTAATATCTCCAAACAGGCTCTCAATTACGAGAGCCTGTTTGATTTTGAGAGTAGAAATGCTAGATTGGTTTTGGACAACACGGTCCTGACTATAGGGGGTTCTATGAACAAGGTTCAAGTTGATGGAATGGCGGCGATTCTCAGTGTTACGTTTTATCCAGCGAGGCCGCACGTTACAGAAAAAATCTGCTACAACAATCATCGCGACTACAACTGCAAGAACAGAGCGACTGAAGAGGCGGTGAAAAAGGTGGGGCAGGACATAATCTCGATTCGCACGTGTTCCAACTCGTACTGCAGGATCAGTGCAGCGATCGAAGCCCACGCTCTCTCGTTGCCGCTCAATAAAGCGCAGCGCGAGGCGATGGAGGACATTGCCGCAGTACAAGAAATCAGGTCACGTGCCAATCGGTCAGTCGCATTGCTCGAACAGCAGATGTTCAGGAAGTTCGGGCGGCGGATATCCCTAATGCCGGGTCCACGACTTTCGTAAACGTCGTCCACCGTCCGCAATGAAAACCGTTGCAGGACGGTTTTCATTTTCATCCAACCAGTATTTGGGTCACTATCCAAGACTTGGAGCGGTCGCTCAATCTTGTGGATAGTGCGGTATCAAATGTTTACCACGACCGTAGTGTACTTTTGATATGCACTTGCATACTCTTCTTTTTGTTTCCATATTTCAGCTGAAAAGTTGTCCACAGATAGGGTCGGAAAAGCGTGAAGCATAATCGTGCTATACATCACTCAGAACCAAGCAAGGTTGCTTGGGTACACTC
>JACOXQ010000069.1 GCA_016182285.1 Candidatus Kaiserbacteria bacterium | reverse complement strand
GATTCTCATTCGTCTTTGGATATGGAATCGGATACCATAAAAAACAAATTCATAAACCTTTACCATAACGAATCGGATTCGGTTTTTAGATTTTGTCTTTTACGGACGTCCGATGCGGAGGTGGCGGTTGACATCATGCAGGACACGTTCATGCGCTTTTGGAACGCACTCTCGCGCGGAGGGAAAGAGATACGGAACGAGCGGGCGTTCCTTTTCTCCATTGCGAGGAACGGTATCATTGACTGGTATCGCAAGAAGAAACCAGTATCACTTGAATCGCTCGCTGAAGAAGCAGAGACGGACGCGGAGGCGTTCATGGACACGGCGCAAAAGGAAGACATAGAGATGGAGCACGAGGCGAAGCTTCTTATGGAGAAGATACGGGAGCTGGAACCTCTCTATCAGCAGGCGGTCTATCTTAGGTTCGTGGAAGATTTTAGACCAAAAGAAATAGCGGAGATATTGGGAGAAACGACCAACGCCGTATCGGTCCGGATCCATCGGGGAGTGCGGCAATTAAGGAAGCTGGCAGGATATGATGAAAAATAATATGAATGACATGAACGATGATTTTTTCCCAAAGGGAATAAAAGAAATACGGCACCTACGGAAAAAAAAAAAAAAAAAGAGGGCGGTGCTGTCGCGCCTTCTGGAGCACGCGGAGACGCATCCGGCAGAAATCATCTCTCCGTGGAAGGTCTACATTTCCGGATTCCGTTTTCAATACGCCATAGCGGGCGCGCTTATAGTACTCCTCGCAGGAGGCGGAGCGGCCTCCGCCGCCGAGGGAGCCCTGCCTGGCGACATCCTGTATCCTGTGAAGATATATGTGAACGAACCCCTGCGCGGGGCGATGGTCCTCGGCGGCGTTCCGAAGGCGCGTTTTGAGGCGGAGAGGACGATACGGCGCCTTGAAGAGGCTGAAACACTCGCGGCGCAGGGCCGTCTGGATAAGACTTCTGCAGAGACAGTCAGGGAGCATTTTGAGAACAGCGTCACGGCATTCAATTCTGCAGTGGATAATTTGGAATCAAATGGGTCGATGGAAGATGCGGTGAACGCGCGCGTGGACTTTGAAGCGCATATAAACGCGCACTCGCGGATATTGTCCACAGTGAGAAACAGCGAGGTGCCGCAGAAAGACGATATCGTCCCGCTCCACGATTCCGTAGAAGAGAATGCCAATAAAGCCAAAGAGAGGCGGACCAATACCGTGGAAACATTCCTGAAAGACTCCCGCAACGAGTTTGACGAGCGCGCGCAGTCGGTCCGGACGATAATCAAAGAAACGGAAGACCGCTTGAAGGGCGCCGAATCCACATCCGGCACGAGCGGCTCGTCGGTGCGGGATGTCATATTGGAAAATATTCCACAGACGCTCCAAACGGCGGAGGACGCTTTGGAAGACGCTCGGCAGAAGCGGGGCTCCGGCGATTCGGATAATGCGTATTCGGCATTGCTTGATTCCGAGAGCGCGGCGAAAGAAGCAGATATTTCGCTCACGCGCGGGTTGAAATTCGGCGAAGAAGAAAAAGAAAAAGAGAAGCGCGATTCCTCAAGGAAGGAGAATAATTCCGGTAAAGGAAGCGGTTCCGATAGAGACGGAAAGGATAATTCGGGCAGTGGAAGCAATTCAGGAAAAAACGGCGATTAACTGCTACCATAGAGCGTAATGTCTGTCACAATGCGTGCGACGTTGGCAAGTGGCGCTGTACTCGCACTCGTCTATACATTCGGCTATTCCGGCCTCGTAGCATCCGAATATCGCTCGGAAATCGCAGACCGTTTTATCCCTTTGCCGGAGCTGGACGAAGCCGATTACGATGCGAGACTCCTCGCGCTTGCACATGCCAGCTCGACAGAAAGTCTGACTTCCTCGTCGACGCCGAGGCTCTGGCCGGTGAAGACAGTGTATCCGAACGCGGGCGCCATTCTGCCGTTTACGCGCGTGGTCGCGTATTACGGCAATTTTTATTCAAAGCAGATGGGCGTACTGGGAGAATATCCGGCTGACCAGATGCTCGCTATGCTCGCGAGCACCACGAAAATGTGGACTGCTGCCGACCCGAATACTCCAGCAGTACCGGCAATTCACTACATCGCGGTCGTGGCGCAGGCAAGCGCCGGAAAAGAAGAAAAGTACATTCTTCGGATGCCGGACGACCAGATAGAACATGCTCTGGAATTAGCGAACAGAATCAACGGCATCGTTTTTTTGGATGTGCAGGTGGGGAAGAGCACTCTGCAACACGAGCTCCCGCAGCTGGAAAAATATCTGAAGATGCCGACCGTCCATCTCGCCATTGACCCCGAGTTCTCCATGAAATTCGGCAATCGTCCCGGCACGGTTATCGGCACGTTTGACGCCGCCGACGTGAACTATGCCGCGGAGTACCTAGCCGGCCTCGTGCGCGAGAATCATCTCCCGCCGAAGATGCTCGTCGTGCACCGCTTTACGCAGGCGATGGTAACGAATTATGAAAATATAAAGCCATTGCCGGAGGTGCAGCTCGTGATAGACATGGACGGCTTCGGCTCCAAAGAGCTGAAGAGAGGCACGTATACGAGGGTCATATATCCGGAGCCGGTGCAATTCACGGGCATTAAGCTGTTTTATAAAAACGATGCGAGGTCTCTTTCAGGTATGTTCTCGCCCGAAGAAGTATTGAAGCTCACCCCCGCACCCATCTACATCCAGTACCAGTAACGCATTATAAACGCCTGAGCAAACCAGGTATGCTCAACTTGAGCATACCTGGTTTGCTCAAAACAGCAGTGAGCGGCAGGTATCCATAACTTAGAGCGACCGCTCCAACTTGTGGATAGCTGGAAAAAAGAAAAAGCCCTGCCGGAGCAGGGCTTTCAGGTTGTTCGGCGTCAGAAACTGAAGTTGAAGCCGAGCACCGCGGTCGTTCTCGTTTCCGCGATGCCGTCGGAGTTCGGCACCCCGCCGCGCAGGACCGCAATCCAGAATTGAACATCTTTTTTGATATTGTATTCAACTCTGGGGCCGAATCCGAGGTCTGTCTCTTTCATTAGGCCGACTCCCCAGCGGTCGTTGAGCGCGTACGTGGCCGTAACCTTATGCCACGCACCGCTTCCGCCGTTCTCAAAAATCGCCCATACGGACATTTTTTTAAGCTCTGCGTTTAGATACGCGCTTCGGCGAATCGACGTGGACTCATCTGGAACGAACTCTCGGCCAACGCCGATGCCGACGGTGAGCCAGTCAAACGGCTTCGCTTTCGGCCCAAGATAAAACTGCTTGTAGCCGTCGGACTCCTTTTCTGCAAAAGCGTAGAATCCGAACTTATCGGACAAGTCGCGCTCGTACCATCCGATAAATCTTTGCGAGCCGTTTCCGACCACCTGGGTTTCAAACCAGAAGCCGAGTTCCTTCTCGTCCTCGGCCGCCGTTGCGGGGACCGAAACGAACAGGCACAACAAAATCAAAGACCATATTCTCATCGCAGTCTCCTGTGAATGATGCGGTGGGAAAACTTCGTAGAACCTGCATATAGTTTATCATCACTTATGGCGATTTGTCAAGTGCCAAAAAAGTTGTGCAAAAAAACGGCCGCGCTTGCGCGCGGCCGTGCTTCTGAAACGGTCAATGTTTCCCGGATGGGTGCGGCGGTGACTGCTCCCACTCTCCGACCATAATTTCGCGCGGAATCACACAGCGTCCGCTTCCGTAACGGATATGGTAGAAGGTCCCAAGCTCGGCAAGCCGAAGAATCATTCCGGCTTGGGGGACCAGTACGCCGAGAATCTTTGGCATATCGGCTCCCAAATTCGCGGACACTTCTCCAAAGAAATGCTCTGCCTGCCCGTACAGAGCTCTATACGCCGGAACGCTACTGTCTCTCATCGCGTCCAGAGTGGCGCTCCAGTTTAACAGAATCCGCCGATCGCGCCCCAAATAGCGGGACCACCTTACCGTGAGATATACATCGGGTATTTTGTATGTCTCATTCGCCCTGTTCCGCAGGGGCTTGATTGTCCGAATTGCAGTGTCCATCAAATCCTCCTCTGTACTGGTTGATTTATATGTTCCGCCAATATGGTATCATCGCCATTATATGAATACAAATGACACAAACAAGTACTTTTTACCGGTAGCTGTTGTCGCCGCAGGGCTGCTTATCGCCGGCGCGGTGGTGTGGAACGGCTCGAACCCATCGACGGGCTCAGTCGGTTCACAGCAGGCAGGCCTTGAAGTAAATATTAAAGACGTGAAGACGGACGGCGACCCGTTTATCGGGTCTGCGAATGCGTCTGTGACTGTAGCCGTTTGGAGCGACTTCCAGTGCCCGTTCTGCAAGCGATTTGAGACGGAAACCCTTCCGCTCATCGTGAAAGACTACGTGCAGGAGGGGAAGGTAAAAGTAGTCTTCTTGGACTTCGCCTTTCTTGGCACCGATTCAACCACCGCCGGCGAATATAGCCGGGCGGTATGGAAACTCTATCCGGAGAAGTACGGAGAGTGGCGCGAGGCGATGTACAATGCACAGGACGAGGAAAACGGCGGGTTCGGAAACGCCGCATCTATTGATAAGCTTAATGCAACTATTTCTGGGATTGACGCAGACAAGGTTAAAGACGACGTTAAAGCCAACAAAGACGCATACCAAACGATGATGAATGCCGACAAGTCTGAAGCGCAGAAAGTCGGCATCGGCGCGACTCCGTCATTCGTCATAGGGACGGAAGTTATCCAGGGCGCGTACCCGTACCCGACGTTCCAAGCGGCGATAGAGGCGGCTCTGCAGTAGGCATCTGCGGATGATACAGGTCTGGTACTACACGCTTGCGAGTGTCATTGCAGTCAGCGCCATTTCGCTCGTGGGCATTTTCACCCTGGGGATGAAGCAGGAGCGGCTGGAGCGCGCCATTTTTTATCTCATTAGTTTTTCTGTCGGGGCTCTGCTTGGCGACGTGTTCATCCACATCCTTCCGGAGATAATGGGAGAAGGAGATGCGCTCCGAAACAGCGCGTACGTCCTCGCCGGCATCATGCTGTTCTTCGTGCTGGAGCGAGTGCTCATGTGGCACGGTTCCCACAGTTCGCATCGCGAGGAGATACATTCGGTCGTATATCTCACCATCGTCGGAGATGCGCTCCACAACTTTTTGGACGGCGTCGTTATTGCGGCGAGTTTCTTGGCCGGCATACCCATCGGTATCGCCACTGCGACCGCGGTCATCTTCCACGAGATACCGCAAGAGATAGGGCAGTTCGCCATACTGGTGCACGGCGGATGGAGCAGGCGGAAAGCATTGCTGTACAATTTTTTCTCTGCGCTTACGGCGATAGCCGGAGCGCTTTTGGTTCTGGTTTTCTCACGGAGCTTTACGGAAGCGCCTGCAGTGTTGTTAGGGCTTGGAGCGGCAAGCTTCATCTATATCGCCATGTCGGACCTCATTCCGGAACTGCAGAAGGAGCCGCAGGCGCGGCGCTCTATAGTACAGCTCGCCTGCATGCTCGCCGGCATCGGCGTTATGGCGCTGCTTCTCCTGCTTGAGTAGCTTGAGCAAACCTGGTTTCCTCAACTTGAGGAAACCAGGTTTGCTCATCTGCTCATTCGTTCAGATAGCGCGCTTGCCGCGGAAAATGTTGATGAAGATAGGGAAGAAAGAAACTACAACAATGACGAGCGAGAGAGGGAGGATATAGCGCTCGCTGTTGGGGATTATTGAGCCGAGGAAGTAGCCGAGCGATACCATGCCGATGCCCCAGAGGCATCCGCCGAGCACGTTGTAACGTAGAAACACTGAATATTTCATAGTGCCGATGCCGGCTAGAATCGGCGCGAGTGTGCGAACGATAGGCACGAATCGCGCGAGGACGACGGCGCGCCCGCCGTATTTCTGGTAGAAAAGTTCCGTGCGCTTCAGATACTCCTGCTTGAAGAAACGAGAATCCTTACGCTTGAAGAAGCTGGTGCCGACGTTCGCTCCGAACCAGTAGCCGACCGAGTCGCCGAGTATCGCCGCCGGCACGACGAGCGCCAAGAGAGGGGCCGGCTCCAAGAATCCCGCGGCGGATAGGAGTCCCGCGGCGAAAAGGAGCGAATCGCCTGGGAAGAATATGCCGAGTAGCACGCCGCTCTCCATAAACACAATTACAGCGATACCGATGTACCCACCGGCCTTGATGATTGCAATCGGGTCCAGATTTATGCACGCGTAAATAAAGTCCAGCATTCTGATGCAGTATACTATGACAAATGGAATCAACACCGCAGTTATCTACACCGGAAGAGGAGCTCGCGTATCTGCGCGAGCAGGTCGCGCGTAAAGAAGCTGAAATTTCCAAAACAGGTACAGCCGAACAAGCGACAATTATTTCTGAGACGATACACGAGCATCGCAGAGCCCCCGCCGAGATTCTCGCGAGCGAGTACCGCGTGAGCGAGGCGACCGCGAATAGCGAGGCGGAGGCGATACTCGCGGAGCTAAATCTCGGCGGGGGCGGCGATGCAATCCGCAGTCTGCAGAAAACGATGGAAGAAAAGGGGATTAAGAACGCGCTATCGGTAATGGAAAAATTAAATAACCCGCGTATCGCCGATGATTTTCATCGCTATCTGATTCGTTACATCGCAGTCGGGCTTCCCGCTGCCGATTTTGACGAGAAGTCTCCGCGCTTCCGTGCATTGCGCATGACTTTGTATGAAATTTCTCTCCCGGAGCCCAAGAGCGACGAGCCAAATGCGCGGCAGAAAACTCTCAAGGAGCTTATATCCGGTATGGAACAGTTCTACGCCGGGCTCCAGTCTGCCGGAGAGCCGGAAGCCGGAGAGCCGGCGTACTATGCGCTGGAGCTCGCGGTGCCCGCTGATAATCCCGAACTGCAATTTTATGCCGCGATACCGAACAGCAAGCGCAACCTATTTGAAAAACAGATTCTCGCGGTGTTTCCCGATGCGCATGTGTCGCCGCAACCGTATGATTATAACGTTTTCGCCGATGGGGGCACTTCGTTGGAGTCCACTGCGCGCCTCGCCGAGAATCCGGCACTGCCTCTGAAAGATTATACGGATTTTGATTACGACCCGCTGAATGTCATCACGAATGCATTCGCGAAGATTGACAGCAAGGGCGAGGGAGCGGCGCTCCAGCTCATAATGGAGCCGCGCGGCGAGCGGCACGTGAAGCATTATCGGAAGATTTTGCAGGCGCTTCGCAAAGGCGAAAAACATTCAGCGGCGTTCAGCACCCCTGAGACTGCATTTGGAGAATTCGCGCGCGATGTCGGCAAGACGATTTTCTCAAGCAAACCGAAAGATGCGGAAAAAGCAAAGGAAGCGCAGATGCGCGAGGCCGAGGCGAACAAGAC
>JACOXQ010000027.1 GCA_016182285.1 Candidatus Kaiserbacteria bacterium | reverse complement strand
GAACTCGCAATCCTAGAATCATATCTGCCGGCGATGATGAGTCGTGAAGAAATACTGACTATCGCTAAAGCGAAGATGGCGGAGCTTGGCGTCTCTAGCAAGGCCGACGCCGGCAAATTTACCGGCGCGCTGATGAAAGAATTAAAAGGCAAGGCCGACGGCGCCGACGTGAAGGCGGTTGTGGACTCCATCTTCGCGTAACTGTTCTTTAATACTTCATGTGATACAGTTCATGCGGCTGGTGTTTTGTTTGTGTGCTTTGTGTGCATGTTCTTTATGTAAATATCGGCCATCAACCTACAATTACTGAAGGGAACTGGAATGAAAAGAAAGTGTTTTGCAGGTGTAGCGGTCCATCCGAGGCATCTTGATCCGCGAATGGGCGCAATGGTCGGCGTTTGGCTAAAGCGGAAAATTTCGCAACGTCAGCGTCAAGAAATTATGCGCCTGAATGAAAATTTAGCGCTCGGCCACATTGGCGTCCGTGTTGGCAATTCGGGCACCGCAGTGATGTATCTTGGCCCCATCAGCGATGAAAAAGCGGCTCGGAAACTGGCAGCGTCTCTCGTTCGTTCCGTTGCCAAAATAACAGGTGTCACATCAATCCTGCGAAGACTGCCTAATTACCGCGCAGTCAGTCTCGCGCTTGCTGGCTAATCAGCGCAGTCACCTAACAGTCGGCACCTCCGGGTGCCGATTTATGCTATGCTTCCAACATGCCTAACCCAATGGAGGGCAGTATGAGTGCGAAGCAAAAATTGGATCAGCTCATGGATCGTATCAAAGCCGAGCATCCGGCTCCAGCCGTTGATGCTGCAAATGATTCGATTATTCCGGAGCGTGTGATTTCTAATCCTACGGAGAAAAAAAAGAAACACATTGACCCAGACGCGATGGCTCACGACTTGTACCATCGGATGCGTCAAACGGATCCTTAGTCTGATTTTCCTTCCTGAGTGGCTGGAACAAAGCCGGTGGCGACACCGGCTTTTTTTTGTTATAAAAAGGCAGACGGCCCTATCGTCTATCGGCTAGGACACATCCTTCTCAAGGATGGAAGCGCGGTTCGATTCCGCGTAGGGTCATGCGGTTTTATTTATATTAGCTTTTTCCACTCGCGTTCTTGGCGGACGAGTTTGACAGAGTCGGCTGGGTCGGCGAGAAGCGCTTCCACAATGCGCTCCATGCGGATAGACTGCGACCCTTTCACGAGAATGACATCATCTTCTTTAATCAGGTCCGGGAGGGCCAGCGCGGCAGAGTTGGCATTGTCAAACAGCACAACATCCGTGTTTCCGTGTGCGGCGGCGAATGCCTTCGCGCGGATGCCCACGGCAACGACCATGTCGGCAGACGCGCGCGCGAGCGCGCCTATCCTATCGTGCTCCATGACAGAATAACGTCCCAGCTCCAGCATATCGCCGAGAACCGCGATGCGTCTACCGGATGTCGGAAATGACTTTAAGGTTACGAGGGCCTCTTCAACAGCCGCCGGCGAAGAGTTGTAAGAATCGTCAATGATGACCGAATCGTTCTTCCCCAAGAGAAGGCGTCCACGGCCTGCAGGCGGTTCGTAGTTTTCAAGCGCCTCCAAAGCATCGGCGAGAGATATATTAAAAGCGTTTGCAGCAGCTATAGCGGCGGCGGCCGGCAGAAGCTGGGTAGTTCCGACGGAACCTTTCACGACTAAATTTCCTTTTTCTCCATTCAGAACGACGACACTCGCCTTCATTCCGAGAACCTTTCCCTCCTCTTCATAAAACCCCGTGTCGCCGATGCTTACCGTAGCATCGTCAGCGACGCCATACGAGAGTATGCGCGCGGACGTGCGGACTGCGTCGTCCAGAACGTACGGGTCATCTGCGGAGATAATGAGCGGCGCTCCCGCAGAAAGCGAGTATGCCGGAGAAAACTCCTCTTCCCGTACGGCCTCCGGCGAGGCGTATGCCTCCACATGTACCGGTATTTTCGGAAGGCGCGTCACGACGACCGCGTCCGGCGCCGCGATGCGCAATATCCTGGACAGGTCTCCCGGCCTGTCGGCGCCGACTTCAAGCACGAGCATATTCGGATAATGATTCGGCAGAAAAATGAGCGCGAGGGAATTTTTTATAATTGAACCCCACGCGAGAGGGTTGCGCCACGGATTCTTCGCGCCGAGAATGGTGAACGGCACGCCGAATTCGGTATTAAAGCTTTTGTCGCTTTTCCTCACCATGAAGCGTTCTGACAACACGGCGGCCACGGCATCTTTCGTAGAGGTCTTCCCTACAGAGCCGGTAACCATCACGATGCGCGGCTTATATCTGCGCACAACCGTTCCCGCTATGAAAGCGAGAACTCCGGCGACAATAATTTTTGAGAAGTTTTTCATTGCTGTGCTGAATCAAAGCCGCGATCCGGCGGAACTTCGTAATAGTCTATGAGGAAGTGGACCAGGTCAAGAAAGGCGACGTCCAAGGTCTCCGACGCGTATTGTACGCCCTTCGGGTCGTTCGTGTACAGAAGGATGATGAAGCGCGGATTGTACGAGGGAAAGAAACCGACGAAGGAATGGAAAAAGCGGTCGTCATAATATCCGCCTCCCTGCTTCGTGAGCTGGGCGGTACCGGTCTTTACCGCAACGGACATTGTCGGAATCTTCGCCTTTCCGCCGTACAGGATCTCGTCGTTCAGCGCATTCATCATCGCGATAGTCTCGTGTGTGGACGTGGCGGAAAAAATCCGAACCTTTTCTCCCCAATCCAGTTTTCGTTCTATTCCCGAATTAAGGCGTACCGCGCTTGCAAGATGAGGTTGTACCATATACCCGTCGTTTGCGACTGCGCCGAGAGCCCGGATCATCTGAATCGGCGTTACGGCGATTCCTTGTCCGAATGCGGCGGTATCGTAGCCGACCTGCTGCGGCTTGGACAAATTTCCGAGCAGGGCGCCCGTTTCGTTCGGCAGGTCAACGCCGGTTTTTTCTCCAAAAAGCCCCGTGAAATATTCGCGGAACTTTTTCTGTCCGATCTGATCCGCAATCCACGAGGCTCCGAGATTGAGAGACTGCATAATGACCTGCCGCATAGGGGTCGTCCCGCGGGCCTTTCCGTCCCAGTTGCATATCTTGTACGTATTTACCGTGATGCATCCCGTATCGTTATACGCCGTTGCCGGCGTTATCACTCCGGCGTCAAGGCCGGCTGTCATCGTAATCGGCTTCATGATGGAGCCGAACTCGTATACGTGTTCCACAAACGGATTGCCGAGCAGGGCGGGGTCAACGCTGTGCAGATTGTTGCCGTCGTATGTCGGATAACTCGCGATGGCTATAATGGCTCCCGTAGATGGGTCCATGATGATTCCTCCAGATTCCTTGCTGGAGTATCGTATGCTCAATTTCTCAACATTGCTCGCGAGGCGCGTCTGTACATCCGGCTCTATGCTTGTCACGACATCGCCCTCGCGCGCATCCTCCGCGTTTACGAGCAAATTGCCTACGTTGGAAAAAAGTTCGGCGAAGAAATTCTTATACAGCGAGTCTTCAGAACGCGAAAGCGTTCCGTCGTATATCGCTTCAAGCCCCGTGCGGCCGGCCAGCGTATCGCCCGTGCCGTAGGAGACGATGCCGATAGTCTGTGCGGCAAGGCTGCCTCCGGGATACGTCCGCCAGCGTTCGCGAAGCACTTGTACGCCTGGGATGCTCTTTGCAGAAAGAGCTCTTCCTTCCTCTTCAGAGAGACGGTGCGCAACCTCTATGTAGACCTGCCCTTTCTTTGCCGAGGCGGACATGAAGGCGTCGCGGGAAACGGTTGTGGACGCAACATCTGTTATCGCGCGGTAGACGGCTTCCGGATCGGCAAGCACTTGCGGATTTATCGCAACCAGAAAACCGGTGGACAGTGTAGCCGCAGATATAAGAGAACCGTCCTTGCGTGTGAAATATATTGAACCGCGGTCAAAGAGCCCTCCGCTGTTGGCGGAAAATTGCCGGTCGGCCTTGAGCGAGTACTCTTCCCCGTTCACTATCTGAACGAAGTAAAGCCGTACGATAATGCCCAGCGCTGCGAAAATGAGAAAAATCAGAATGAGCAGGATGCGTGAGCGGAACTGCGCGCGCATGGCGATTATCGCAACGCGGTCGCGCTCTTCGCTCTGACAAACGTCTTCGCAATCGGCAGAGCATAACCCTCTTCGGCATAATTCGTTGCCGTGGTGCGCGCCACTGCGGCAAGGTACTGACCTTCAAGTGCGGCGACAGCGGCTTCATCGTCCTTGACCGACTGCGAAAACTCAATTGTCAAAGCGGCGTAGCTCATGACGGTCGCGATTAAGACAATGTATACAACGAGAAGAATCCCGACGATACCGCCGCAAAGAGATATCGGAGAAAGTTGAAAGTGAAATCGCATGCTATGCATATAAAAGGGCCGCCTGTACGGAACTGACGCTCCCGGCTTGAGCGACAGAGCGTTCAAAGACGCGCAGCTTGGCGCTCCGCGCGCGCCTGTTCGCTAAAATTTCCGCGCGCGCCGGCGCAATCGGCTTTCTCGGCGAGAGCGTCCCGAGACCGCCGTCAATCGCGGCGCGCAAGGTGTTCTTAACCACGCGGTCTTCAATGCTGTGGAACGAAATCACTGCGAGACGTCCAGATGGTGCGAGCGCGTCTAGTGCGGCGGCGAGTCCGTCGCGCAGAGCGCCTATCTCGTCATTGACGGCAATTCGGAGAGCTTGGAATGTTTTTGTCGCGGGATGAATTTTACCGTCGTGATACCGGTTCGGTATGCCTGCTTCTATCGCTCTGACCAATGCGCCGGTTGTTAAGATACGCCCTCTGGCTCGCATTTCTACAATCGCGTGAGCAATGCTACGGGCGAATCGTTCTTCTCCATACGTAAAAATTAGGTCGGCGAGGTCTGTTTCAGAAGAGCTGTTAACGATATCCGCGGCTGTTTCTCCGCTCTCTGAATAATTCATAAGAAGCGGCTCGTCATCCTGGAAAGAAAATCCGCGCGGCGAAGCGATCTGGTATCCGCTCCATCCGAGGTCAAAGAGTATTGCGTCCGCCTGCCCGATACCGAGCCGTTCAAGAATACGAGCCAGATTTCTGAAATTGTCATTCACCAGATGCGCGACCGGTCTCTCCGATCGCCTGTCCGCCGCATATGCCTCGCGTCCTCGTTCTACGGCCATAGAGTCGGCATCAATGCCGACAATCGTGCCTCCTCCGCCGAGCTCCGCGAGAAGCGCCTTGAAGTGGCCTGCTCCTCCGAGCGTCGCATCCACGACCGTATCGCCCGGCCGTACATTGAGCGCTCTCAACGTTTCTTCCATCATCACGCTGTCGTGCCTGGCTTCTTTACCACGTGACACGTATTTCTGCATTTGTGTTTTACGGGGCATATTAATTCCTGTTATCAACTTTTTCGGCGAAGGCATCGGCATCGCGTTCAATATCAGCCGTGTATTTCTTCCACGCGTTCTCCTCCCAGATTTCAACTCTGTCGGCGACTCCGGCTATCACAGCCTTTTCTCCAATAGAGGCAAAAGATTTCAGGTTCTCGGGAACGAGCACGCGGCCGGAGCCGTCAACCTCGGCTTCAAAGGAGCCGGCGAGGAATAACCTGGCGAGGCCTCGCCTTGCCGCGTTTCCGCTCGCGCCTGTTACATACCTCCGCGCCTCCTGCTCCCACGCCTTGCGCGAATAAACGTAGAGACAACGGTCAAGGCCGCGCGTCACGACGACAGCGCGGCCCAGACCCTTTCGGAACTTTACGGGGACCGAAATGCGATTCTTCGCATCAAATGTGTGAAAGTATTCTCCGAGGAACATAATCAGATGGCCGCTACGCGAGAAGCGGCCATGACCCCGCTTCCCACCTCGCTGACCATTTCAGCATTATATCCCACTCCACCCCACTCCCCTAACAATAGTTATCCACACCACTCCGCTCAGTCCTAATCGGCTGAGCTCCGCGGTGCACGCACTATAAGTTTCGAGGTATGATAAGGCTAATTCACCAAGCGGAGTGGTGTGTCCCGCATAGTGCCACGAAGCCGAAATAAAATGGAGGCGAAGTGGTACGACGTGGGACAGCAATAAATAAATAATATGTACTACGTCTATATTTTACAAAGCCAGAAAGATGATAGTCGATACATTGGAGTCACCGCCGATTTGAAAAAACGCTTGTATCAACACAATGCGGGTATTTCTACGTACTCAAATAAAAAACGACCGTACAAAATAATTTGGTACGCCGCATTCATTAGTAAAGAAACAGCATACGCATTTGAAAAGTATCTTAAATCAAGCTCCGGTTACGCATTCACGAAGAAGCATCTTATTTGAGGAGGATACAAAAAGGCTAGCATTAACCTTTTCGTCGCAAAAGTGGAAAAATCTGGGCTTCGCGGATGGAGACGCCCTCCAAGAAGCTGAAGAGCCGCTCGGAGACGCCGAAGCCGAATGCGGGCGGCATGCCGTATTCAAGGGCCTCTACGAATTCGGCGTCCGGCATCTGCGCTTCTTCGTCACCGGCCTCGCGCAGCTCCTGCTGACGTTTGAAGCGCGCGGCCTGGTCAGAGGGGTCGTTCAACTCGCTGAAGCCCTTCCCCAGTTCCGAACCGGCGAGCATGACCTGGAAACGCTCCACGACGCGCGGGTCCTTCGCGCTCTTCTTCGCGAGCGGTTCCAAATACACTGGAACGTTTATGAGGAATCCCGGACCGGAAATTGTTTTGCGTATCTGCTTCCACGCGCTGTCTACGAGCCGCTCAATGCCGGCATTTTTTTCAAACGGGATGTTTTTCTTCTCCAATGCCGCCGACCAGCCGGCGGCGCCTGAAGCGCCGCCGGCCTCGCGCGGGTCCATGCCGTATTCCTCACGCATCAACGCGCAGAAGTCATAGGTCGCCCACTCTTTCGCGAGATCTACGTCAACTCCTTTTATGGAAAAAATCTGCGAGCCGTAAACCTTGTCGGCTACGGCGCGATACAGGGATGTGACCATCTCCATTCCCGCCTCGTAGTCTTTGAACGCCTCATAGAACTCCACCTGCGTATAGTCCTGCGCATGCTCTGATGACATCCCCTCGTTGCGGAATATGCGCCCTATCTCAAACACTTTCGGGAGTCCGGCGACCATAAGCCGCTTCTGCCAGAGCTCGCCGGCCGAGATGCGCAGGTACACGTCCATATCGAGCGCGTTGTGATGCGTTACAAAGGGCCGCGCTTCCGCGCCGCCGGTCGTCGTCTCCAAGACCGGCGTCTCCACTTCAACGAAATCCCGCTCCAGCAGAAATTGGCGGATGGTGTTCCAGAAGACGGACCGGCGGCGGATGCGGTCGGCGAGGTCTTTGGAGAGCAGTATATCCAGGTAGCGTTTGCGATACCGCTCTTCCTCGTCCTTGATGCCGAACCACTGGTCCGGCACGGGGACGAGCGACTTGGCGAGCATGCGCCAGCTGTTGCCGAGCAAGGACGGCATCCCCCGCTTCGTCGTGAACGCGACGCCGCCGGCTTCAATGATGTCGCCGGTGTCTACTAGAAGCGTGAACTGCTCAAACGCATTTTCTGCAAGATTCTCTTTTTGGAAATAAACCTGCGCCTTGCTAGTGCCGTCAAAAATATCCACGAAAAGCGAACCGCCGTGCTCTCGCATGGACATCACGCGCCCAGCCAGCACTATTTCTTCGCTATTCTTCAGTAAAATCGCGTGATTTTCTAAAAATTGTTCTCCGGTATGCGTGCGGGTCGTGCGCGCCGGATACGCTTCCATGCCAGCCTCAAAGAGGCGAACCAGCTTTGCCTGCCTGTCAGCGCGTATAGTCTCAATCGCCATATCGCCTTACTTTAGCACGAACCGCCGGGCGCTTAATTCACCTTCTCAATGGTATACGTCTGCTTGCCGGC
>JACOXQ010000026.1 GCA_016182285.1 Candidatus Kaiserbacteria bacterium | reverse complement strand
CGGGTATGAGAATATTGGCGATTGACCCGGGATACGACCGTCTCGGTATCGCCGTTGTGGAGGGCGACGCCTCCCGACCAGCGCTCCTCTGGAGCGACTGCGTTCTTCCGGAGAAGGGCATGCGCGAGGAACGCCTCGCACACGTATCACGCGCCGTTGCCTCTGCGATTAAAAAATACTCCCCCGACGCCATCGCTATTGAGACGCTCTTTTTTAATAAAAACAGAAAGACGGCCGTCGGGGTGGCGGAGGCGCGCGGCGCCATCCTCGCCGCCGCAGGCCTCGCCTCATTGCGGATTGTAGAGTACTCCCCGCAACAGGTGAAAAGTGCGGTTACCGGCCACGGAGGAGCCGACAAGGCGGCCGTTGCGCGAATGATTCCGAAACTCCTTTTCCTGCCGGAGAAGAAACGTCTGGACGACGAGATGGACGCCATAGCGCTCGGCATCACCGCTCTCGCTCGGCGATAATCCACACATGACAGAAAACACGCTTGCAGGAACATGAATTTTTGGTACATATAACATCGTATGATGTACATGGATGAAGACGAAGAAGTCGGGGTCATCAAGGACGACGAGCCTATAGAGCCCGATGAAGACGAAGAAACGTTCTGACTGCGACACGCAACGGGTCGCGTGTTAGCATACGGGCAATGAGTGCCCGCCGACGCGTTTTTTTCAAGCATATTCTCCTTACTTCCGCTTTCGCGGTCTTCGGTCTCGGATTTCTTATCCTTGGAGGAGTCCTGATAGCGGTGGCCGTGTCTCCGGTCCCTGACGCCGGGGCCTTCGCGGCACGGCAACTCGACCAATCAACGAAGATCTACGACCGCACCGGGCAGATTCTTCTGTATGACTACAACAGAGACGCGAAACGCGAGGTTGTCTCAATCTCAAACATATCTCCCAATATCGTCAACGCGACAATCGCAATTGAAGATTCAAGTTTTTACGAACACGGGGGCATCCGCTTTACGTCCATCGTACGCGCGGTCATCGCCGATACGCTCGGAGGGTCGCTCTCCCAAGGAGGGTCCACCATCACCCAGCAGGTGGTGAAAAATACTCTCCTCACGAGCAAAAAAAGTATCATACGGAAACTGCACGAGTGGGTATTGGCGATAAAGCTGGAGCAGATCTATTCCAAGGAGCAGATTCTGGAAACATACCTCAACAACATCCCGTACGGAGGGACTCTGTACGGCGTGGAGGCCGCAGCCGAATCATATTTTGGCAAGACGGCAAGAGACCTGTCGCCTGCCGAAGCCGCATATCTGGCGGCAATGATTCAAGCCCCGTCATATTACTCGCCGTACGGAACGCACAAGGAGGAGCTCACCGTGCGCAAGAATCTCGTCCTTGACCGCATGCATACTCTCGGCTTTATTGACGGAGCCGCGTACGAGGCGGCAAAAAACGAGACGGTCGCATTCGCCGTCGCCGCACGAAACGCCATCCGCGCGCCGCACTTCGTCTTCTATATTCTCAATCAGCTGGAAGAGAAATACGGGCCCAGCGTCCTTATGTCCGGACTGAAAGTCACAACGACGCTTGATGCAGACTTGGAAATAACGGCCGAATCGATAGTCAACAAATACGCGCTTGAGAACGAAAAAAAATTCAAGGCCTCAAACGCGTCGCTCGTTGCGATTGACCCGCCGACTGGACAAATCTTGGCTATGGTCGGTTCGCGCTACTTTTTTGATACGGCTATTGACGGCCAGTATAACGCGACGCTCGCGCTCCGGCAGCCTGGCTCCACGATGAAGCCCTTCATCTACTCGCTCGCGCTCATGCGCGGGTACACGCGCAATACTGTCATCTTTGACGTTCCGACGCAGTTCTCCACAAACTGCCGCCCCTCGGATACGTTCGACAACGAACCTCCTTGTTACGCGCCGACGGACTACGACGGAAAATTCCGCGGCCCGATGACCTTTGAAACGGCGCTTGCGCAGTCCATCAACATTCCCGCCATCAAGGTGCTGTACCTGGTAGGAATACAGAACGCGATAAATCTCGCGAAGTCCTTCGGTCTCACAACGCTCGGCGACCCGAATCAGTACGGCCTCACGCTCGTGCTGGGCGGCGGCGAGGTCCGTCTTTTGGACCTCGTAGGCTCATTTGCAGTATTCGCAAATGACGGTATCAGGAATCCGCCGACGGGGATATTGGAGGTCGCAGACTCAAGCGGGAATATTCTTGAAAAATACGAGCCCCGGCTCTCGAGGGTCTTACCCGAGGATATCGCCCGCGATATGTCTGCAATGCTCTCTGACGCGCGCGCCCGTCTGCCGGAATATCCTCTTGATTCTCCGCTCTCTTTCCAGGGATACGATGTCGCCGTCAAGACGGGAACGACCGATGATACGAAGGACGCATGGGTGGTCGGATACGCGCCTTCAATAGCGCTCGGCGTCTGGGCTGGCAACAACGACAATACTCCGATGGTGAAGTCCGTCGCCGGCTTCATTGCGGCGCCTATGTGGCATGAAGCGATGGCGTATGCCCTCTCCAAATATCCGAAGAAATATTTCGGCGAACCGAGCCCCATCCTCTCCACCGTCCCGCCGATGTTGCAGGGAAATTGGTACATACCGGACGGAACAGGAATAGTCGCGCCGCACAGCCTCCTGTATTGGACAGATAAAAACAACCCGCAGGGGCCTGCTCCTGCAAATCCCGCCCAAGACCCTCAGTTCGCCTATTGGGAATACGGCGTCTCCGCATGGCATTCCGCCCGCCCCGAGCTCTTCACAGGCGGCATCATGCTCCCTGTCCCTATTACCTACATCCAGAATGCTACAACAACAATTCCCTGAATTTTTATTGGTTCATCGGGGAAACGAGGTACATTAAGGACGTGTCTCCAACGCCCTTGATTATGAGCGGTCGGCCTATTCCCGCCGCCGTGAGCGAAATACTTTCCGAAGTCGTGAGAGAAAGAACCGCTGAAAGATATCTGTGATTGAAAGAAAGGTCAAGCGCGCTTCCTGACACATTTGCCGAAACAGTTTCAGACGACTCTCCTATCTCCGCGTTTTTTGCGAATAATGACAAACTGTTTTTCTTAGGGTTGAGGCTGATTCTGATTTTTTGGAACGAGTCCGAGAATATCGTCGTACGCTTCAACGCATTTTCAAAATCTTTTCTAAGAATAACCGCATCCACTATTGATTCTTTCGGTATAATCTGCCTGTAGTCGGGGTACACGGCGTTCGTCAGACGCGAAACGAACATCCCTTGTGTAGCTACAAACGCGCATTGATTGTCATCAAACGACATAATAATGTCGTCGTCCGGCAGCGCTTGCGCTATGTCCAAAGCATTTTTTGCAGGGATTAGGAACTTTCCTTGTGTCCCTTTGTTAGATAATGGAATCTTTTTTTCAGCAAGCCTAAACGAATCTGTCGCTACGGCGGTTAAAACGCTTCCTTCTATTGACATGTAAATACTCGACAACTCAGGCCGGACAGTGGAAGAAGACGCACACGACGCAATTGATGTAAAAAGGTTTTTTATCAGAGCGCCCTTAATTACAATCCTGTTCTTTGGATTCTCTGGGAAAGGGATAGATGGGAAATCATCGTATGGGACTGTTTTTATAAGACTTTTACCGGTACCGCTAATTATTGAGACAGTATCCCCTGTGTGTTCAAGAGTTATGCTTCCTTCTTGCGTAATAGACCCGGCGATTTGTTGGAGTACCATTGCCGGTATTGCGACGACACCGTCGCTGACACATTTTCCGCTTATCTTTAAATCAACGCCGGTTTCAAGATTCGTGGCACGCATTTTTATACCATCGTTTCCTGCAATAATAAGAATTGAAGAAAGAGCCTGAAGAGATTGGCTCCTCCTCTCGGCGAACCTGGCCACTTTATACACAGCCTCTGAGAATTCTTTTTTTTCCATTAAAATATTCATACGATTCTTATTACCTCTGTTGATAGTGTGTATAGACTGAAAAACGCATACACCGATTGTATATTTTTATTACTATTAAGCATAGAAGGTGTTGATAAGACGTAATGTGAGTTCATACAAGCAGGGTTCTTATGTTTTGGATCTCTTTTGAAAGGTCGTTATCCACAATAACCTCCCTCTTTATCTTCTCACACGAGTGGATAACTGTTGTATGGTCCCTCCCACCTAGTTTAGCTCCTATTGTCGGATACGAGATACTGAAATCTTCGCGCAGTATATACATAATGACCTGCCGTGGACGGACGACTTCTCTCCTGCGAGTTTTTTCATATATGCTTTCTTCGTCGATACCATAGAATTCAGCGACTTTATCGACGACATTCTTTACGGATATATTTCTCTGCGGTCTTGTGAACGAGCGAAGAGACTGCCGCACCTCGGCGATATCCGGGGCTATTCCCTTCACTTGAGTATGACAGACTATGCTGTTCACCATCCCTTCCAGTTCGCGAATGGAGCCGCTCATGGTGGTTGCAACGTACTCAACGACTTCGTCTGACAGGATAACCCCGTGGGACGCGGCTTTCTTTTTCACAATGGCCATACGCGACTCGTTGTCAGGCTCTCCTATATCAACGGTCATACCGCTCGCGAGGCGGCCTTTCAATCTCTCGGCTATGTCCGGTATTGCGACGGGAGGCCTGTCTGAGGAAAAAACAATCTGCTTGTTTGTGTCGTGTAGGGCGTTAAAAAGGTGGAATAACTCTTCTTCACTCCGCTCTTTTTTTGAAAGAAATTGGATGTCATCCATAATGAGAAGGTCGTAGTGGCGATACTTATCCTTAAACCGGTTCGCAGTTCCGGCCTGTACCGAGTCGGTATAATCAACCACGAATTTTTCTGACGTGAGGTAGAATACTTTCCTACCCGGGTATTGTTTCTTGAATTGGTTTCCTATCGCCTGAACCAAATGCGTCTTCCCTCTGCCGGTCTCGCCGTATATGAAGAGAGGATTATAGATGATGCCGGGGCGCTCGAGGGAGGCCATCGCCGCCGAATAGGCGAGGTTGTTGAATGAGCCGATGACGAACGTATCAAACGTGTACCTCGGATTTAAATTGTCGCTCTTGTTTATGTAGAACTCGTCCAAAGGAAGTTCCATTGAACCCCGTGTATTCTTAGGTTCCTTCACGACCCTGCGCCGCTCGTCCTTCACTATGAGATATTCAATGTTGCGGAATTCGTACGAAACGTCTCTGACCACTTTCAGAAGAAGGGTATGGAACTTCTTCAGATACCAGTCTTTGAAAAACTGGCTTGGTACTCCGACGTACAGGACCCCGTCGTCTCCTATTTTCACTATGAAACTGCTCCTGAACCACGTATTGAAATTTGCCGGCGATATGGAGAGCTCAACTTGGGTGAGCACGTATTCCCACAGTTCACGGGGATTACTTTTATCCATAGTGCTTTGGAGTATACCCTTACGGGAATAAAGCGCCACGCTGGCGTTTCGTGGAGAACCTGTTAGTATCATGTGTATAACTTAACCCCTTCATTTTGTATGGCAAAAAGGACGTATCAACCAAAAAAACGCAAACGAGCGAAGACGCACGGGTTCCTGTCGAGGAATAAGTCGGCTTCTGGACGTAAAATTGTGCAAAAACGCCGGCGTATCGGCCGTAAACGCCTTGCGGCATAAACGCCGTGTTCCCGCGACGAAAACGTCTCTCTCGCGCCGAGTTTCCGTCGGCGCTTAAGAACGGCAGGAGGGTGTCGTCTGCGAATTTCAGCGCAATCCTCTCGAAGAACGCCGCGGGATACGCCGTTATCGTATCTAAAAAGACGGCGCGCCTCTCTGTGACAAGACATCGTATAAAACGTCGCGCGCTCGAGGCTCTCCGCCGACTTAACTCCGCAATCCCGGCGTCAGTCATACTGTATCCGCGAGCGTCCGTTCTTGATATGGGGTATGATGAGCTTAAACAAGAGTTAACAAAATTACTTTCGTGATATCAAATTTTTTCAACGCGGTTTTCTATGATCCGATTTATAATTCGCTGGTTGCGATAGTCGCATTGATTCCCGGCTCGGATGTCGGTATCGCGGTCATACTCGTCACCGTCGTCATCAGACTCATACTCCTCCCATTCTCCATATCGGCTGCGCGCACACAGAGGGCGATGAAAATATTGGAGCCCAAAATAAAAGAATTGAAAGAGAAGCATAAAGGCAATAAAGAGAAAGAAGCATTGGAGACCCTCGCGCTCTATAAAGAGGCGCAGGTGAATCCGTTCGCAAGCATACTTACCGTCTTCATACAGATACCGGTTCTCCTGGCTCTCTATTTCGTGTTCTTTTACGAGCCCTTCCCCGCCATCAACGCGGCTCGGCTGTACTCATTTACTCCCGTTCCGGACACGGCGTCGCTTGAATTCCTCGGCATCATATCAGTCGCCGGCAAGAGCCTCGTGCTCGCATTTCTCGCCGGCGTCACGCAGTTTTATCAGGCGCATTTGGCCCTCTCGGGGACCATGAAGCCTTCTGACTCGAAGAGCATGCAGAACGACTTCCAAAAAATCATGGGCATGCAGTTAAAATACGTATTTCCTTTCATCATCGGAGCCATCTCATACTCCACCTCCGGCGCCATCGCGCTGTACTTCATTACGACGAACATCGCTGGAGCCCTTCAAGAACTGCATGTACGGCGCGTTTTGGAAAAAGAATCTCAAAGTGAGTAGGACCAAAGAGAGCCGTCATTTTTATTTACAAACACGAGCACCGTGTTCAATGAGTCAATAGCGAGAGCGGTTGCGTCCAAACTGCCCCTGTCTTCCTTCTCAAAATCCAATACAAACTGCGCATAGCGGCCCGCAACGTCTATTTTCCAAATTCTGTCGGAGAAATGCGCCGCGCCCTGATACCAGTCGTCCGGATAGTTAAAGTTAGGCGATGGACTTACGGGTATTCCGCAATAAATCACGGAATCATCGGCCGCCCAGACGCACTTATCTGCGATTGTCGCAACGGGTAGAGGTATGGATTCGCCGGTTGCCGCTTGTATCAGATTCATCCGCATCGTCCCGCCGCTCGTGTGGCTCACGAGCGCCCACTTCCCCGAAGGACTCGCTTTCGCGACAAGACCGCTGAGCGGCCCGGCGATTCTGGAGAAGCGTCCTGAACTGTCAACCAGAAACGCGCTTCCGTCGAGTCTCGCGGACGGCTTGGTAAACGCAAGATACTGATTCTTTCCTGCAAAGGAGACCCGAAGCGAAGATAATGAAGTCGTGAATATTTCCGACGGCCGCGTCCCGTCAATACGAGAGAGAGATGCGACTGAGCCGTTCACGCCGGAAGAGAGAGTGAGAATTCCGGCTTCTGATACTGCGATGTCGGACAGATTTTGAGAAAGGAAGAAACCGCCGGAGCCGGTCGCCGGGAGCGCATAGGTATTAACAGTGGAGAAATTCTCTCCAGAAAGATAACGGACAAAAGCGGTTGAACCGTCCGGAAGCCATGAGGCCGACTGGATGCCCGGGACGGTCTTGTTGCTCGTACGCGTTCGTGCCGTCGTGTCGGTGACGTATGAATATACGTTCCCGCTCTGGCGTTCCACGTAGTTCACTCTGGTCTCCGCCGTAGAACTGGCGGCGGCTTTTTTGTTTACGACAATCGCGCCCGGCACCACCGGCCCTTCGCTTATCTTCACGAGACGCGCGGCTGCGCCCTGGACTGGAGTGTTTGGAGAAATTATTGTCGTCGTACTCGTTTCCCCGACTTCTGTTACCGGCGCAGTTTCGTCAATGATAGGCAGACCCTCGCCGTTTGTCGCGTTCGGTATGACCGCAACGTCCGCCGTGTTATTGAAAAAATAGAAATACCCTGCCGCGCCTATTCCGGCGAGGACTACCACTGCCGCTATGATAATAAGTGTCCGTCGCATAGTTATTTGTTAACCGGTGACCAGCTTGGACTGTCAGAACATTTTCCTGATGACGTCAGAACATTTTCACATGACAGTGTTTCTTTATAACATTTTAGGTTCGTCT
>JACOXQ010000078.1 GCA_016182285.1 Candidatus Kaiserbacteria bacterium | reverse complement strand
GCTTGGGAAGCACCCGCTCTACCACTAAACTATATCCGCATGCATTGAGATGTCATCTCAATACTTTAGAACCAGCTTAAGAACATTTCCCACCACGAGGGTTCTGTCGTCGTGGCGGTAGCCGCCGGCTGCACGACCACGATAACCTCTTCTCCGGGGCGCGCAACCCCGAAAGCCGTCCGGATGGCCGCATCCTTCCCGCGCGAGGTCTCTAGCGCGGCCAGATTCGCCTCAAGAACCATCTTTCTTTCTTCCAGAGCCTTATACCGCCGCTCGGCCTTATGCGCTTCGTCAACCGCTATCTGAACCTTCCCGGCGAGACCCCATATGAGCGACGCGAGCCAGAAAGCGACCAGCATAAGTATGCCGATAAAAAAACCCTGCCGCCACTGTTTCGCCCGCATTCATGCAGTATACAATCATTCAGAAGAAGACTGCACCATTTTCATGAATACTTCTTCGGGGATGTTGACCGAGCCAGTGCCCCTCTCAAGCAATTTTTTCTTGCCCTTCTTTTGTTTCTCCAGCAGTTTTTTCTTGCGCGAGACGTCGCCGCCGTATAGATAACCCGTCACGTCTTTTCTCATCGCCGAGAGCGTGCGCGAAGAAATAATTCTTCCCTGCACTTTCGCCTGAATCTTCGTATTGAAGAGCTGTTTCGGCAGGATTGAGTGAAGCTTCTCCACCATCTTCTCCGCCTCCTCTTCTACTCTTCTCTCCGCGACTACGCGCGCGAAGGCCGGCACCGGCTCCTCGGCGACCAAGATATCCAGCCGCACGACATCCGCAATTCGTTCGGGAAGAATCTCATACGAGAGAGACGCATAACCGGAAGAAATGTTTTTTAATTTATCAAAGAATCCCCGCATAAGCTCTCTTAGAGGCATCTCTACAGCCATCTCTATCCGTCCGTCGTTAAACGTTTCTGTCGCGAGCGTATTCGCCTCATGCTCGTAGAGCAATTGTATGAGGGTGTTTAAAGAGTCCGGCGGCGTGATGATAATGACCTTCGCCCACGGTTCTTCTATTTTTATTATATCGCCGTGCTCCGGAAACTTGGCGGGAGTATAGATAATTTCGCGCGAACCGTTTGTCCTCGTAACTGCATATGAGATTGTCGGAATGGTTACGACAAGCGAGAGATTGAATTCTCTCTTTAAGCGTTCAGTTATGATTTCTAAATGCAGAAGGCCCAAGAAGCCGCACCGGAATCCCCTGCCCAGCACGCCTGATGATTCTTCCTCAAATGACAAAGACGAATCCGAGAGACGCAGCCTTTCAAGCGACTTGCGCAGAATCGGCAGGTCGTTCTGGTCCTTCGGATACACGGATGCCCAGACGACCGGCCTCGGCACAGAGTAGCCCGGCAATGGAGGAAGCGTCCCTCGGACGGCTCCGATAGTGTCGCCTACGGCGACGACGCCCGCCTCCTTGATGCCGGTCACTATATAGCCGATTTCGCCGGCGGAGAGCGATTCCGACGGCGTTTCTTCAGGAGTGAAAATTCCGGTCTCAAGCGCGATAAAATCTTTTCCGGCCGCATGGAATCGCAGCGGTTGGCCTTTTTTAAACGTCCCGTCAAAGACGCGCAGATATACGGCGATGCCGCGATGCGTTGAGTACGAAAAGTCAAAGATGAGGCCGCGAGGTTCGTTTATCGCAGACGAACTCTGCGGAGACGGGACTTTTTCTACAATCGTCTTTAACAATTCGTCCACGCCCTCGCCGGTCTTCCCCGATACGGCGAGTACATCGCTTGGCGATATGCCGAGAAGCTGTGCGAGTTCCTCCTTCACCTCGGCGATGCGCGCGGCCGGAGAATCAATTTTAGAAACAACGGGTATGACGGCGCATCCTTGCGCCTGCGCAGCCGAGAGCGTCGTAAGCGTCTGCGCCTGCACGCCCTGCGTGGAGTCAACGAGCAGAAGCACTCCCTCTACCGCGTGAAGCGCGCGCGAGACTTCGTAGGAGAAATCTATGTGTCCTGGAGTGTCTATCAGATTCAGAACGTATTCTGAATCTGAATTTTCAATTTTCAATTTTGCAATTTCCAAAGAATTTTCAATGTTTGAATTTTCATTGGAAATTGAATCATTGATTGAAAATTGAGAATTGGAAATTGAAAATTTCGGATGGTACACCATCCGAACAGGTTGCATTTTTATTGTGATGCCGCGCTCGCGCTCCAAGTCCATACGGTCCAAAAATTGGTCGCGCATGAGCCTGTCGGGAATCGTTCCCGTGCGTTCAAGCATGCGGTCGGCTAGCGTAGACTTACCGTGGTCAACGTGCGCTATTATTGAAAAGTTGCGAATGTGTTTTTGATCCATTGTGCATTGTGCATTAGTGCACGGGCGTCGATTCTTCGGCGGATGGTGCGAGAACGTCGGAGCGTCTGCCCGAGAAGCGTAGAAGCTTCCCGAGCGAACCCGTCACGATACGGAATTCCTCATTCTCCACGAAGTAGAGCGTAAGCGCCGCGGCGGCAAGGCCCGCCATACCGGCTATGAGTCCCTCCGTGAAGACGGCGGCGAGGGTCGTGAGCGGCGCGATGCCGCCCTCCAAAACGAGCGTGGCGTACGCGGCCGCACCGCCCGCAAAAGCGGCGAGGGAACCGTCAACGAGCGGCCGCATGAGGGTGCGCGCAAGGCCGGGAGCTACATTCCGGAGCGCCGCAAGAGACAAGAGCGCGAGGAATATCTGGCCGAGCGTCGCCGCGAGCGCGAGCAGGAGGATAGCCGTTCCCTGTACATCGCCCACGCGCAGTAGAGCGGCAAGCGCTGCGGGCATCCCTTCGGCCGGCATCGCCAGGAACACGAAAGCGAGCATTACGGTGAGCGCGCCGCCCGCGAGTTGGTAGACAAGCGGCCGCCAGGACTGGCGCGCCGCATACAGGGCGCGCGAGAATAGGAGTCCGAGCCCTTGCGCGACGAGCCCGACCGCCAGTATTGCCAGAAGTGCGGCAGTGAGCCGAGTGGCGTCCCAGTCAAAGGCGCCGGTCCCGAGGACCACGCGGACGATATGCGCGCGCAAGACGGCGATAATCCCGAGGGAGACGATTGACCATAGAATGATGTGCCTGGCGCTGACCGAAAGGATTCTGGTGAACTCTTCGCGGCGGTCAAGAGTCGACGCTTCAGAAAGCGCTGGAAACGCGGCGACGGCGTAGGAAGCGCCGATCAAGGCGAGCGGAACCGCTTCCAGATTGCTGGCGAAGGTGAAGACGGAGACCGAGCCGGTGCCGACACGCGAGGCGAGTGCGGTCAGTATAAGCACCGTGAACGAACCCGCGCCGAGCGCGAGCGAACGAGGCACGGAATCCCGTATGACCGGGAGCATGAGAGCGAAGCTCGGGAGAGAAAAGCGCGGAACGACGCCCGCGCCGACAACCGCAGGGATATTGACGGCGAGATACGCGACAGCGCCGACAACGACGCCCGCGCCGATGCCCGGTAGGCCGAAGAGCGGATACAGGAGGACTGTGCCGGCAATGATGCCGAGATTGTAGAGGACCGGCGATATCGCGAAGAGCGCGAACCGGCGATACACCTGCGTCACGCTCCCTAGAACGCCCGAGAGCCCGAGCAGTATTGGCTGAAGGAGCAGGAGCCGAGCCAAGAACACGAACTCGGCCTGATACGGCGACGCGATGAGGTCCGGATACAAGAAACGGAGGAACTGCGGCATGAAGACTGCGAGCACGATGCAGATAACACCTCCGAAGCCGAAGAGGAAGACCGCCGACTCGGAGAGTAGGCGCCGCGTTGATTCCCTATCCGAGCCCGTAATGCGCGGAATCAGCACGTATGCGGAGACGAGCGAGGCGACCAGCGTGAAAACGATGTCCGGCACGCGGAACGCCGCGTAGTAGAGGTCCAGCACCTCCCCGGCGCCGAACGTGTGCGCGAAAATACGGTCCCGCAGAAGCGCGAGTATCTGCGACGCGAGGGTGAGCGCGGCGAGCAAATACGCGGCCTGATGAAGGCCGCGTACCGGCGCCGCGATGCGCTCAAAAATTTTCCCAACCATCGCCCCATCATACGCTATCCTCACGCGATTTGACAATAATATTCGGTATGATAATCTTTTTTCGGATCAACAAGTAATTTGAACCGGCGCAATCATGCGCAAATGACAAGGAGAATAGCAAATGGAACGAGTGGAAACTAGGGCCGTGGCAGTGATGTACTGCGACCTTTGCGGAAAAGAAGCACAACATCTCAGTAAATGCGCTGTCTGCAAAAGAGAGATGTGTAGTGAGGATGGTATGAAATTCCACGCCGCTTATGCCTTGGAACTCTATAGGTACGACGATGCCAACCGTCTTAACATCCACGTCTGTAAGACCTGTGCAGATATGAAGGTAAATCTCACCATCTGCCAGCTTCTTGACGGAATGATGGAAAGGACCTCAATCGTTATGGCAGAGCAGTAACCGTCATAATCCGGTAACATTTTATCTGCACAATACGCCCGCTAACCACGCGGGCGTTATTTTTAGTTCTTCATGCACCTTAATTTACGCTATAGCGTGAAATAAGGTTCATTGCATATTCACAGAAAGTCCCCGACAGCAATGCCTCGCCTTGCTGTTTGAATTACACGCGCGCCTTCTCAAGATGCCGGATGCGACGCTCGTGGCTCATGATTGTGAGAGTGTCTTTGTCTACCGCTCGTGCGACGCCAGTAAGTGTATCTTTCATATCCTCAACTGTTTCTTCAATGGAGCCAGTACGTTTTTCAAGCGCTGTCACTCGATATTTAAGATCATTGATATTACCATCAACATTATCAAACCGGTTTTCGACTTTTGCAAACCCGGTCTGAACGGCACCAAGCACATCCGAAAGTGTCGGTTCGTAATTACTTGATTTCTTTAACCTCTTCGCCATATGAATATCATACCACGCATGCTTCCGCGCCAACTACGGATTCACTTGCGCCGAAGAGATTGTGAGGAGGTTGGCGGGGAACGGATTTCTGCCGGCCGAGAGAGCGTCAACTTGCGTAGCGACCGCCTTCGCGTTGTCCTCTGACATTGCCGATATCGCTTCCATCTGTGCGAGCGCACTTTCATAGTCGCCACGCTTCGCATACACGGCGGAGAGGAAGTAACGCGCGTTCGCGAATTGCGGATTGGCATCAACCGCGGCGGATAGAGCGGCGGCGGCATTCGCGAAGTCGCTCTGCGCCGCATAGAGAATACCGACCTGGAAGAGGATATTCGGGTCGTTCGGCTGGAAGTATGCCGCCGCGAGCGCGGAGGCGAGCGCATCCTTCACATTTCCGTCCTGCACCAAGAGCTGCGAGAGGAGGAAAATGGCGGCCGTATAATCCTGCTTAAGCGTGATGGCGGCCTTCAGGCTCTCCTGCGCCGCCCTTGTATCTTTGTTCGCGATATTCAATTGGGCGAGAATGTAATGTATCTGAGGATTTGTCGGATTCAGTGTCTGCGCCTTTTCATAAGCGGTCTTGGCGCTGTCATACGCGCTCGTAACGCCGAGCGGGACGACCTGCGCATAGAGATTTCCGAGCGCAATCCAACTTTGATAATCGGACGGCGCAAGGCGCGTCGAGGTTAAGGCTGCGTTGATTCCTGCGGAAAGAGCCTTCTGGAACGCCTGTTGTGCGGCTGATGCAGACATCGTTGAGGAGGCGATTATCTGATTCAGACGGGAACTCGCGACACCAGCCTGAATCTGGTACGCGGCGGCGCTCGGAGCGAACGAAATTGCGTTCTGGGCCGCCGTATCCGCCGCATCCAGATTCCCGGCAGAGAATGCGCTACCGGCGCCGGCAATCTTTGACGCGGCGATATAGCGCCCGACGAGGGTATACGCGGCGACGACCGAAGCGAGAAGCATGATGGTGAGAGAGAACACTATGACGAATCCGATACGCGGACTTCGCGAGAAGATGATTCCCCACTGCTCTCCGCCCTCGGCGAAGCGCATCGTGGAAACGAAGAGCCCGGCGAATACGAATGCGAGAACGAGAACGACGGAGTTCGGCAGGCTGAAAACGGCCGTTGTAAAGAGATAGAGCGCTGCGACAAACGAAAGTATGGCGACATAACTCGTGAACTGGTCGCGCGGCGCGCGCCGAAGCAAGGTGCGCAGGCCGAACACGACAAGGAGAGCGATGAGACCTATCCAAGCGAGCACGCCGAGCAGTCCGGTCGTCACGAATGAGGTCGGGATGAAACCGATGCCTGACGAGAAGTCAACGTTCCAGAACACTGTTGAATTAAGAGACGGGTCGCGGTACTTGAGCCACTCTGCGCCGAACGTGCCCGGGCCGGAACCGAAGACAGGAGACGTGGCATACGTCTTCTGCGCGATAGAAATCGTTGATTGCCACGAGGGGCGGATGGAGAGAACGTTCACGTTGAGCGTACTCGCCAAGGCGCTTCCGAGCGTCCCGCCGATAATGAAGAAGAGCGAAACGGCGAGAACGGCGAGCGGCATAAGGAGCGAGCGATTCCCCTCTTCGGATTCCATCGGCGCGTAATCCATGCTTCCTCCGATGTCATCCAGGTCGGCATCCGAAGAATTTGACGAGCGTCGCATAACGGACTCAACGAAAAGTCCTAGGGAAACGAGCGCGAGCAGTATCCACACGAGTGCGGAATTCGCAACGGCGAGCAGGATAAGAGCGCCTACTCCGGCGAGCAGAAGCGCCTGGCTGGCGCGCTTGGACAGCTCGAGGAACCTGAAGGTAATGAGCGAACCGATGACTCCGAGACCGAGAAGCAGAGCCAAATCATCGTATGAACCGACAATTGAGAACGATGGAGAAATCGTGCCTGGCGCAAATTGTCCGACGATGAGAACCAGGACTTGCAGAGCAACAAGGACACAATACGCGTAAGCGCCGGCCTGCAGATATGCGCGGTAGTGTTCGGCTCTGCGCAGGACGAGAGCGGCTAAAGTGCCGAGAAGAGCGGCGACGAGCATAAAACCGAGTGTGTCCGGCTCAAGAGAGACCCCCCAGAACGCGCTATTGAATGGGATGCCGGAAAAAGCCGACGAGAGCGCGTATGCGGCGACCGGCAGCCAGAGCGCTCCGATAAGTATTGACGGGGGGAAGATGACATTCCCACGCCCAAGGCGGGCAAGAATATAGAGGGCGAGCGTCAGGATGGCGCCTGCGGCAAGAAGAAACGTCTTCGTTGCCCCAAACGGAACGGAGTCGGAGGGAATAAAAATAAACAGCGAGACTACAACGGTGGCAAAGAGCGCCCATATGCTTATCGTGTCCAGAGAACGGCGGCGAAGCGAATTAATCGGCTGTTGCGGAGGCATGGTGAATTCTATTTATTTTATGTGATGATAATACTGTTCAGTATACCCAGCCTATGCCTACGCAAAGTGCTTATCCACACTTTTTCGTAAGGTGTCACCTTATTTTGTTTTGGATTTACTTGACTCCGTAAGGTGACACCTTATAATTGAAGACATGACAAAGAGGAATGTGCCGTTTGCTATAGGCGAGTGGTACCATTGCTACAACCGCAGCATTGAAAAACGTATCGCATTTGAAGATGTCAGGGATTATCATCGTTTTCTGGAACTTCTTTACTTGGCAAATGACGAGGCGCCTCTCCGGCGTGACGAGATAGGCACACGCAAATTTGAAGAGGTGTTTAATATCCATCGCGGTAAAAAACTGGTTGCCATCGGCGCGTTCTGCCTGATGCCAAACCACTTCCATTTAGTGCTGAAGGAGATATCGGAAGGGGGCATTACCGCATTTATGCGTAAGATAGGGACTGCATACGCTCTATACTTCAATGCGCGGCACGAGCGGGTTGGCAATCTGTTCCTTAAGCCGTTCCGGTCTCTCCATGTATCTACCGACCGTTACTTCCAGCACCTTATTAACTACGTACACTGTAATCCGGCAACGCTCTATGAGCGCGAGTGGAAAACCAGACATGTCGTGGACCCTCAGTTCTTGGGAGAACGCATAGCGGAATATCCGTATTCAAGCCTTAGCGCACATGCCGGCGCACGTACGCCTACGCCTACCAGAGCTATCTTGGACGCAGAGATATTCTCTGTAGCGCGTACCGTTCCAATACAGAAGATGCTGCAAGAGGCGCTGGAGTATTGCGCTGATTCCGACATTCCATAATATAATTAAGGTGTGGTATAATACTAGCGGACTTGGCTAGGCGATCGCTAGCTTTGCGGCTTCCAACATCCAGCTTCTAACAGCCAACAGAATGCTTCCGTGTTTTGTTGTAAGTTGGCAGTTGTATGTTGGGAGTTGCTCTGCTGGAGGAAAGTCCGAACATGCTTCCCCCGCCAACATCTGCGAAGTTGTGGCGGGGGAAACAGGTAGCGGGTAACGCCCGTCGTCCGCGAGGATAGAGGTGCGAG
>JACOXQ010000089.1 GCA_016182285.1 Candidatus Kaiserbacteria bacterium | reverse complement strand
GCTAAGGCGGCCTATGTTCAGTGTATATCAGAAATCTCCGGATGCGTCGCGTTCAGACTGCCTTTGAAGTCTGAAAGCGTTTTCACAAACTCTCTGGCGGTCTCGCGCGGCGCGGTATCAATCTCCGGGTGATTACGCAGCCGCCGGACGAGATCCGTTAGAAGACGTTCAATCGAGCGTACGCCTATCAGCGAGAAGTGTGCGACGCCGTGTCCGACGCGGCCGGCGAAATACCGGACTTCGTCGCGCAGAAACTCGGCGAAGTTGACGTGCTCGCTGATAAATACAATGCGTTCAACCGCACGGTCGAGACGGTCTCGGTGCGCCGAATAGAATCGCACGCCTCGCCTCGCCTCATAGCGCGTGAGTGCAAAAAATCCGACAAGAAGTGCGAGCGACGCGAGAATGAAAATAAGGTATATCATGTCGGTTATCTGGAAGATAGCCTTACAAATCGCGTTGCCTCCGTGCGCTCGCCGAACTTTTGAGCGGCTTCGTCAAGGAGATTTCGCACTGTTTTGCCGGCATCCTTTATGTACGCCTGGGCAAGAAGGTCCTCTGTGGTCTCCGGATCCATCGCAGCGACCTGCATCGCGAGCTCCCGCGCGAGCGCGGAGAACTCCGGACTCTTGGCGACGAAGTCGGTCTCGCAGGAGAGGAGCACCATCGCGCCTATACCGCCGTCGTGAGTATAGCTGCCTATGACGCCGGCCTTGAGTTCTCTATCGGCCTTTTTAAGCGCCGACGCGCCTGAGTGTTTTTTAAGAATGTCCGCAGCTTTTTTAATATCGGCGAACGCTTCTGTAAGTTCAGAGAGGATAAGTTCAACCGTCTTTCTTGAGGTGTCGTTCGCGACTATAGGATATGCCGCATCCTTAATGTCGCAGTCCGAACTCATGATTGCAATTATCGGAATACCGGCGTCGTTCGCCTCCTTTACCGCGTGCTTCTCGTGCTTCGTGTCCACTACGAGAAGCGCGTCCGGCTTCTTCGTGAGCGTCGTGATGCCGTCAAGCCGTTCGGAGAGGCGTTTCTTCTCGCGTTCAATCTTAACGAGTTCAAGCTTCGTATGCTGTTTTGCGAGCGTACCGGCCGCGGTCTTCTCAAGAATCTCTGCGAGCCGGTCAATGCGCTTCTTAATCTCGCTCCAATTGGAAATGGTCCCTCCGAGCCAGCGCGCCGCGACGTAGGGGGCGCCGATTTCCTGCGCCGATTTCTTCACGAGCGCGGAAATCTCCACCTTCCCGCCCACATACAGGACCGTCTTACCCTCCTTCGCGAGCGCTGACAGTACGCCCTTCGCCGCCTCAAGCTGTTCCGCCGTCTTTACCAAATCTATAATCTCCTGCCGTCCCTTGGTTCCAACTAGATACGGCTTCATAGAGGGGTGCCGGCGGCTCTTCACCTGCGCGAAATGCGCCCCTGTATCAAAGAGGCGCTGAATCTCTGCCGTGCCTTTTCCATCAGCCATTATTCCGCCACTCTACCCGAATCCTGCTCGCCGCGCAAGCGTAATGCCTCAACGATATCATCAATGCCGCCCTGAAGGAGTTTCGGGAGATTGTGCCACGACTCTTTAAGCCGGTGGTCGGTCACGCGGTCTTGGAGATAATTATATGTGCGTATCTTCTCCGAGCGGTCGCCAGTGCCTATCTGCGCCTTGCGCTCCGCGGCATGCTCTTTCGCTTCTTTTTCTTCTTGCAGTTGTTCCAACTTCGCCGAAAGAATTTGAAGAGCCTTCTCGCGGTTGGCGAGCTGGCTTCGCTCGCTTGAAGAGCGCACGTCAATCCCCGTCGGTTTATGCACCAAGCGAACGGCGGTTTCAACTTTATTCACATTCTGCCCGCCGGCGCCGCCGGCGCGCGAGAATTCCATCTCTATGTCCGCAGGATTTATATCTACCTTGGACTTCGCGCGAATCGGCAATACGGCGATGGAAGCCGTTGACGTATGAACGCGCCCGGATTTTTCCGTAAGCGGCACTCTCTGGACTCTATGCACGCCGGTCTCGTAGCGCAGGGCGTCATATGCGTCGGCGCCCGCGATTTCCAGAGTCAGGTCGTCTATGGCGCGCGTCCTCCATCCCTTTCTCTCGGCATATTTCTGATACATCTCTTTCAAGTCGCGGGCGAAGATGGCCGCTTCGTTGCCGCCGGCGCCCGCGCGCAACTCCATTACGATAGAGCTGGGCGGCGCGTCCGGATTTTCTTTTTGTTCTTTTAGTCCGCGTAGGTAGTCCGCGTAGTCCATTTTTAATTATTTCTTCTTCGCTGCTCTTTGCTTAAATCTCTCCACGCGGCCCGCCTTATCAAGGGTGCGGTCCTCGCCGGTATAGAAGGGATGCGACTTGCTGGAAATCTCCACCGTCGCCTTCGGATACTCCTTACCCTCAAACTTCGTCGTCTCGGTGGTCGCGATTGTTGAACCGATAAGAAACGCCGCGCCGGAGGCGAGGTCGTGAAATACGACTGGGCGATAATCCTGCGGATGGATATCTTTTTTCATTCA
>JACOXQ010000077.1 GCA_016182285.1 Candidatus Kaiserbacteria bacterium | reverse complement strand
GAAGCGAAAGCCCCAGATGCATATCGGCATCCTCAAGGAGACCCAGCTTCTCTTCTGGCGAGTAGTCCTCACTCTTAAGAGTGTCCCAGAGTACGCTAAGCGCCTGCGGGGTCGCGAGGTCGTCGCGCATAGCAGTAATGAATTGCACACGAGCTTCGCCATGAGCGCTCTTGCGTCCGGACTCGTCTGCGACTTCCCGCGAAACTTTCCAAAGGCGGTTTAGAGCGTTTGATGCGCCCGCGAGCGCGTCCCACGAGAATGAGAGGGGAGTGCGATAATGCGCTTGTAAGAAAAAATATCGCAGAGCGAGCGGATGAAACCCTTTTGCAATGATGTCAGAAAGATAGACGACGTTGCCGAGCGACTTGGAAGACTTTTCACCGTCCATGACGAGAAACGCGTTATGCATCCAGTAATGAACGAAGGTACGTCCGCTCGCCGCTTCAGACTGGGCAATCTCATTGTTGTGATGTATCGGAATAAGGTCTTCACCGCCCATATGGATGTCTATTTCCTGTCCGAGAAGAGAACGCGACATAGCCGAACATTCAATGTGCCACCCCGGGAAGCCGAGGCCCCACGGGCTTTCCCAGCCGAGTTTGCTGTCAGGTTTCCATAGCACAAAGTCGGCTGAATTGCGCTTCTCCCTATTCTGTCTGACTCGCGTACCCGCTTGCCGGCCGCCAACATTAAGTCCTCCCAGCTTGCCATAGTTGGGGAATCTGGAGGTATCAAAATATACGCCGTCGCTGGTATTGTACGTATAACCTTTTTGCTCAAGCGTCTTTATGAGCGCTATTTGTTCCGGGATATAGTCGCTCGCACGCGGAAAAGTAATCCGTTCCACGTCAATATTTGCTTCAACAAGGTCTTCAAGGAAAACAGACGTATATTTCTCCGCCATAGTGCGCATGTTGCCCATCGTAAGGGGCAATCCTTCGCGATTGAGGCCTTTTGTCATTTTATCTTCGCCGTCGTCGCCGTCCGATACGAGATGGCCAAAGTCGGTGATGTTAACAACGCGTTGTACCCGATACCCGGCGAAACTCAATACGCGCGCGACAGTGTCCGAGAATACATACGCGCGAAGATTCCCGATGTGCGCCGGACCATACATCGTCGGGCCGCAGGTATACATTGAAACGATACCGGGTCTTAAGGATATAAAAAGTTCCTTGGAATCAGAGAGCGTATTCGTGAAGAATATTCTGGGCAGCCTGCGGGCGGGCTCGTTTTTATGTTTTCCGAATATGCGCGCTAGAAAATCCATACGTCAAAAACCAATAGAGCGCTGAACGTGACGATGAGAAGCTCCGCGATTACGGTAAGCACGGCCAGCGTTTTCATGATTTGATTCTGGCGCGCCCCAAGCAGGGCTATATTGGTCTCGCGGAGCTCGGTTGCGACCGCGCGATGCGTTTTGACCACTCGCGCGACGTTTGAGCGCTCGGCTTTGATGCGCTCCGCACGCAGTTTGAACGTGTCGTCAAAAAACTTGAGTTGAGACAGAGCACTCATAAAATTGCTTAACGATTCTTCCTGAGTGGCGAGCGCCGCTTCAGCGTGAAGGAATTCGCGGCTGATATTTGATATGGAAAGGACAGTCGTGAGCTCGCGGCCGTCAAACATCTCTTTCTCAACGCGGGAGAGATTGTCGGCGACGTGATTAATGTGGTCGCGTACCGATGTGTAGAGATGCGCGAAGAGCACCTCAAGCAGCATATCGGTCGCGACCGGCGCATGGCCCTCAACCATGTTCTGCGCCTCCAGAAGCTTCTTCAGATGATGAAGGGGGGCGACGACCTCGTAGCGGACGGTTATGATGAAATTTTTCCCGACGACGATATCAACTTCTTGGCTCTTCGTTTCGCCGTCATTCACACCGTGCGATGGGAAATGCAGAACCAACAGCGCTATATTCTCATCTACGGATACTAGCGGCATCGGGGTGGGGTAGAGGAGCTCTTTCTCAACATTTTCGCCGACGGAGAACTCTTCGGCTATCTGCCGTATGTCGTTCTCGCTCGGCTGTTCTATGTCAACCCAGACACCTTTCAAATATTCATGACGGAATATCATTCTTCTAGAATACCATGAGTGCAGCGGATTAAGTGAATATGGTACACTGTCGCGACATGGATACGAAAGAAGCATATCGGCGCGGGCGCGGTATCATAACACGCGGCATTTCCATCGCGCTTGTCGCCGCACTCGCCTTCGGCGCCGGGCTCGCAGTCGGGGACAGCGGTTCAACCTCTTCAATCATCTCCCGCATCCCGCTTATCGGCGACGGACTCGACGCAACGCCGAACCCGAACGCGGATTTTACCGATTTCTGGAAAGCATGGAACGCTCTTGAAGAGCGTTACGTCATCACCCACGCTTCTTCAACGATTCCTTCCGTTAAGGAACGCATTTTCGGAGCGATATCCGGTCTTGCCGCCTCATATGGCGACCCATATACGCTTTACTTCCCGCCCAAAGAGGCGAAGGCGTTCGCCGAGAGCATTTCTGGAAGTTTTGCAGGCGTCGGGATGGAAATTGACATAAAAAACGGAATTCTTACGGTCGTGGCTCCGTTGAAAGGCACTCCGGCTGAAACCGCCGGAATCAAGACTGGAGACCAGATTGCCGCAATTGACGGAAAATCCACAGACGGACTGTCGGTTGACAAAGCGGTCGGCCAGATTCGCGGACCCGCAGGGACGACGGTCTCTTTCACGATTATCCGCGACGGTAAGCCTATTGATATCACGGTTATCCGCGACACGATACAAATTCCAGAGACAGACGACGGGCTGGACGCGGAAAGCGGCGTATATCACATCGCTCTGTACCAATTCACCGCCAGCTCAGCCGACCTCTTCAATCGGGCTTTTGTCCGATTCAAAAATTCAGGCTCAAAGAGGCTTGTCATAGACCTGCGCGGGAATCCCGGCGGCTATTTGGATTCGGCTGTTGATATAGCGAGCCACTTTCTTCCTAAGGGCGCGGCCGTCGTAACGGAAGACTTCGACAATAAAGAAGAAAATCAGGTTCACACGAGTCTCGGATACAACGACGCGCCTGACGGAACTAAAATAGTAATACTTATTGACGGCGGTTCGGCGTCTGCGTCGGAGATTTTAGCCGGCGCCCTGCAGGGTGCGAAAAGAGCGACTGTTATCGGAACAAAATCATTCGGGAAAGGCTCGGTTCAAACGCTTATAGATCTCGGCGATGGTTCGCTTAAGGTTACGGTCGCGCGCTGGGTAACGCCGGCCGGCCACTGGATTATGGGCAACGGCATTACGCCGGATATCGTCGTTCCGTTCACGCAGGCTGACGCGGATGCCAAAAAAGACCCGCAAATGTCCCGCGCCGTCCAATTTTTGACCACCGGCAAGTGAGCTGAAATAAAATCAAATGTTCGCAACAGCATCAACTTCGTGTGTATGTGTGTACACGTGCATAAATCACTTTACCTTAAGACAGCCTATAGGCTATGCTAAGGTAAAGTGAAAAGAGAACAAAAAAGGCGAGTGAAAATGAAAAATTTATTGTTGCGGTCGCTTGCCGTGGCTGGAGTCATAAGTATCGTACTCATGGCACCCAAGATGGCGCGATTATTGAAGGAGCTGGATCGGCCTGCGAAGAATCGCGCACAATTATATCGACGAATCTCGCAGGGAATAAGACGGCTCGAGAGTGACGGGCTCGTTACCGTCTCCGGCGAATACGCGAAGCGGCGCGTGAAGATTACCGAAAAAGGGAAGAAAGTGATGGAACAGATTGAATTTGGAGAATGTGTAATACCAGAGCCCGCATTTTGGGATGGAAAATGGCGAGTGCTTATTTTTGACGTCAGCGAGAGGCGGCGGCGCACACGCAATCAGCTGAGGCGCTTGCTCGATGGCGCTGGGTTTGTCAGAATACAAGATAGCGTATGGGTGTATCCGTATCCGTGCGATGAATTTATTTCACTTGTTCGCGCGCACCTCAAAAGCGGCATTGGCGAAATGCGAATCTTTACTGCAGAGGCTCTTGAATCGGATAAAGCTCTGCGAGAGCATTTTAGACTTCAGACATTGAGCTGATTGTTGAGCTGGTCGTTAATTGTAGTTTACCTTACCGTGAACTATAGGCGATGTTAAGGTAAAGTGGAATTTGATTAATAAAGGAATATAAAGTAAACTGCCATTCATGAAAGTAATTTTGCTGAAAGACGTGAAAGAGACAGGGCGCGCGCATGAGGCGGCGGAAGTGAAAGACGGCTATGCGTTGAATTATTTAATACCGAAGAAACTGGCGGTAGCCGCGACACCGACCGCTATGAAAGAAGCGGAATTGCGCCGCAAGCAGGTTGCCGACCGCGCCGCCGTTGATTCAGCATTACTAGTACAAAATATTTCTGTACTCGCAGATGCTCGTATTGTTATTAAAGTAAAAGCAAACGAGAAAGGCCACCTCTATGACGCGGTGGGGGAGCCGGAGATTGTGAAAGCCGTAAGAGAACAGGCGCGCATAGATATTCCTGAAGATGCAATAAGACTGGAAAAGCCGCTTAAAGAACTCGGCACTTTTGATATACCAATTGCTACGGCTGATACGTTCGGTAAGTTTTCCATTACGATTGAGGCGGAGGCGTAATCCTGTATGCCAAAGAAGCCAAAACTTGAAATTTTTCGTTCCTATATCAAAACAATTGAGAACAGTGTCGGCTCCAACCTATTTCGTAATCTATATTATCGAATTAAAGGAAAGGTAATTGACGTACTTAATGACGGCGACCTCTCTTGTGCAATCTATGTGACGACAATTTTGTATCTCTTCAATCTCATTAAAGAACGGCACACGACAGTTACGAGTACAATTGATGACATAAAAAAATCAGGGTGGTACGAAATCAAAAAACCCAGGAAGGGCGCGCTCATTCTTTGGGACTACAGAAAAAATGTCGATGGTACCAGAGGAAAATATCGTCATGTTGGTTTCTATATCAACAAAAAAACAGCTGTTAGCAACAGTTCATCCAGGCGAATTGTCGCACGACATCACCCGACATTCGGAAAGTTTCCAAGCGGGGAAGTGAGGCGGGAAATTCTTGCCTACTATTGGAACGACAAACTAACCTAGACGACGTCGGCGACGGTTTTGGCCATGACGCGGCCGGTGAAGGAAGTTTTGCGGCGGGTCCTGTACTCTACTTTGCCTGTAGCCAGTGCGAAGAGCGTGTGGTCTCGGCCGACTGCCACATTTTTACCCGCTTCAATCTTGGTTCCGCGCTGGCGGACGATGACCATTCCGGGACGGGCCGACGCGCCGTCGGCGAGCTTCACGCCGAGGTATTTCGGGTTTGAGGTATTAAGGTTTTTTGCCGAGCCGCCCGCCTTGGTTGATGCCATAGTGGTATAGTTTTACAGTATGACTATAGCAGAAGTCCGCGAGAAATGCAAAAGTCTAACCGATAAAGTCCCAAAAGACGTTTTAATACTTGTTATTCTGATATTAACTTCGTCTTTAAGCTTTGGACTCGGGTATTTAGCGGGATTAGACGCTCGTGTACCGAAGGACGCGCTCAACGCGCAGGCAACGTCGGCAGATGGACGCTTCGTCGCATCAAAATCCGGAACTAAATATTATTTGCCGGCGTGCGCCGGCGCGGAACGCATTTCAGATGCCAACAAAGTGTGGTTCATATCCGCATCAGCCGCCGTTGCGGCAGGTTATTCTCCGGCTGCAAATTGTGCGGGTATTTAATCTGGCGAAGTAGTGATATGATTTAAAATATGAATGATGATTTGACGCGCTGCAGCTCAATTCATGATACCGCCGAAAAGTTGGCGCACGCCGTTCACGAAGGACACAGAACGATGCCTGAAGACCGTCCGCTTCTCGTCTGCAAACCGAAAAAGATAGAGTCGTGGCGCATATTCAAGATAATGGCGGAATTCATAGAAGGATTTGATATAATACGCCGTTACGGACTCGCGGCCACGTTCTTCGGAAGTACGCGCGCAACTCTTGAAAACGACGTTTACAAACACGCTACAGAGCTCGCAGGGCGCCTTACAAAAAAAGGCTTCGCAATTATCACCGGCGGCTCCTCCGGCGTTATGCAGGCGGCGAACAAAGGCGCTTTTGAAGCCGGAGGAGCATCGGTCGGGCTCAATCTAAACTTGCCGATGGCGCAAACGTATAACCATTATCTCACGGAGAAATTCGGATTTGACCATTTTTTCGTGCGTAAGGTCATGCTTACATACGCCTCCGAGGTGTACGTATATTTCCCAGGAGGCTTCGGCACTCTGGACGAATTTTTTGAAATAGTCACGCTCGTGCAATCTAAAAAAATTCGCAGCGTTCCTATTGTCCTGTTTGGCAGGTCGTACTGGGAGCCGCTGCTCGCGTATATTGAAAATACATTGTACAAAAAACTCAACGCTATTGATGAGAGCGATATGAAGCTGTATACGCTTGTTGATTCAGTTGACGAGGCATACGACTACATAATCGCGAATGTTGCTTGTTAGAACGCGGTTTTGCACTTTACGGAAGGGAAGCGCCAATAACAGTGATATCATATTCAACATGAAACGAATGAAATATTCTTCCACGCGGCTTCAGGTCTATGCATTCTGGACCGGATTTACGAGCACCATCATCAGCCTGATGCACGTGATTATCGTCGCACTCAAAAAGTAATTTTAAATAAGAAAAATAAGATAGAAGAGGACATGTTCGCAAAAGATATATTGTGCGAAGCCCCTATCCATTAACTTAATGCACCTGCGCGAGTATCCACTGCCATGCTTGGGATAGAAGATAGAGCAGATAAGCGATATTCTCCTGCCCCGCGGGCGAGTTGATGACGGCCTGGATTGAGATTCCGAAGAAAGAAAGAGCTAACAGAAGAACGAAAATAGAGAAGGCGAGATGAAGCATGCCTCCATATTATACCGCACTTCTCTCCCCTCTTATCCCGTCCAGCCGAGATTCGCATGCCTTGACTAAAGGTACGAAAGCGGGTTTAGATACGCTGTCAAGGTCGCAACCGGCATCGTTGCGTCGGCGCAGCCGATCTTAGAACTGCGGAATTGGCGGAGGGTCATGATTTGAGTACCCTCGGTCGCGTATACGCCGTAGTGGAGATGCGGTCCGGTCGCATAGCCGGTCATGCCCGAGAGGCCTATCAACTGTCCGGTGCTTACCTGCTGCCCTTTTACCACGTCTATCGCCGAGAGATGCGAATACAGCGTGTTCAATCCGTTGCCGTGGATTATCATTATCCATTTGCCGAAGGAGTAACAGCCGCGCACAAGGTCGGTATTGCCGGTAGCGAGCACCGTGCCGCCCAATGAAGCGTAGACCGGCGTTCCGATAGGCGCGGCGATGTCAATGCCGTTATGTCCGCCGCCGTTGTAGACCTGCGGATTCGCGGTGGCGAAGGGCGTACTGCCGAAGTACTGTGTAATGCAGAAGAAGTTGCCGAACAGACCTTTGCGCGCACCGCAATTATTCATAAAAGCCCCGGAGAACGGCCAGGCGAGGACGCCGCTGCCGACCTTCGGTAAAAGGTCTGGATGCACGATTAAGTCCAGTTGGCTCTGCAGATTGATGAGTTCCTGTTCAAACGCTTTCTCCGCCGCCTGCTTCTCGGCGATGAGCTTCTGATAATTCGTCTCCATGTTCTTCGTATCGGCGAGTAGTTTCTGTTGCGCCGCTTTGCTGGCGTCCACCGAACGTTTCTGAAGGGTGAGGTCCTTCTGGAGCGAAACCAGTTTCGCTTTCGCCGCCGCAGTCTCGTCGCGGTCGGCCGCGAGCTCCGTGCGCACGGCGCGCAGGTCGTTGATATCCTCGGCGAGCGCGCGGTTGAACTGCAGCGCTTCATCGGTCAGCCGCCACGCTTCTCCGATGGAGTTTGAAGAGATGAGCGCCGCGATGAGAGGCCTCTCTTCCCTCTCCGCGACCCGGCGAAGCGCCTTGCCGATTGCGTTCTGGTCCGTGGCTATGGCCGCCTCCTTGTCGCCTATGGAGAGGGTGAGCTGTTTTATCTTTAGTGCGGCCGAGGCGATTTTGTTCTCCGTCGCTTGTATCTGCGCCGCAAGCTGTTTTTGAGAAACAGTGAGTGCGTTGATGGCCGACTGCAGTGTGTTCTTCTTTGAGCCGATGGTGTCAAGCTGTTGCTGGTAGGCGATGATTTCCTCTTTCAGCAATTCAAGCTGTTGATTGTTCGCGTCAATTTGCGCTTGGATGTCTGACGCCGCATCGGCAAATGCGAATGTCGGAGTCCAAAAAACTAGTCCGGCGAAAAATATACAAAGCCCCGTACGCATCATCCTTCAAGTATAGCAATAGCTTTCTGTATGCGCGAAATCGCCTCATCTTTCCCAAGAATTGAGATAATGGTGAAGGGGTCCGGCGAACGCTCCTGGCCGGAGAGCGCGTAGCGCAGAGGCCAGAGTACGGCGCCGCGGCCTCCCTTCCCTCTCGCCTCCTCGGCGTCGGCGAACGGCATGAGCGTATTCCTGACCATCTCGGCCGAAACGTCTTCCGGAAGGGCTTTTATAGGCCCTAGAAGGCCTTTTAAGGCCGATATTGTTATGCCCATCTCGGCCGAAACGTCTTCCGGAAGGGCTTTTATAGGCCCTAGAAGGCCTTTTAAGGCCGATATTGTTATGCCGAAACGGTCGGCCGGCTCCTTGGCGAGAAGCAGGTTTTTATCAATTTTCGGCTCATTAAAGAAGCACGAGAGCTCACCCGATAGCATTTCGCGCGCCTCTTTAAAAGTCTTTGCGCGCTCCTTCAGTAATGGCACTAACTTGGACGTCGTACGTCCAACATCTGATGTTGGACGTACGACGTCCACCACATGGGCGCGGAAATCGTTGTCGGAAAGCCGGCGCATCCAGTGCTGATTGACCGAAGAGAGACGGCGCTTCCCTTCTGAACGCGCGACAGGTCAAAGGCTTTAATGAGTTCGTCGCGCGAGAGATATTCGCGGTCATCGCCCGGGTTCCAGCCGAGAAATGCGATGTAATTAAGCATAGCTTCCGGCAGAACGCCTTCGTCGCGATATTCGGTCATCGCCTTTGCGCCCGTCCGCTTCCCGAGCTTTTTTCTGTCTTTGTCCAGAATGAGCGGCAGGTGCGCGTAGAGAGGTTCGGGAATTCCGAGAGCTTCACGTATTAACATCTGGCGGGCGGTGTTTGAAATATGGTCTCCGCCGCGAATCACATGCGTGACGCCCTCGTCCGCATCGTCTACGACGACGGCGAAATGGAACACGGGCTCGTCAAACGAACGGGCGATAATAAAGTCTTTCAGGTCGTCAACCTTTGTGCGGATTTCGCCGTGTATCATGTCTGCAAAAACCCTTTCTCCGCCAGGATTTTTAAATCTAATGACTTCTTCGCGGTCGCCCGGAGCCTGCGGCGTTTCTCTGGATACGTATGCTAGTCCCGAACTCACCAGTTTTTGCAGAAGCTCGCGGTGCCGGACCCTGTGCTCGCTCTGCCTGTACACTTCGTCTGCCGGCAGGCGCAGCCATTCAATCGTGTCAAAAATATTTTTTTCAAATTCCGGTTTGGAACGTTCGGCGTCCGTATCTTCTATCCGCACGATGAACTTCCCTCCCTCATGTTTAGCGAAGAGATAGGCGAAGACCGCAGTGCGATAATTACCGGCGTGCAGTAAGCCGGTCGGTGACGGTGCGAAACGGGTGACAAAATTGCTCATGATTCATGTGCGAGAGCGATGGCGAGCATCTCGCTTGCAATAATGTGCGCGGCATCGCGGTCGGTAAATCCTTGCGCCGAAGCGCTCATGCGCTTAGAGAGCGCAGGATCACCGGTGATGCGCCTAATCTCGGAAACGATAAGATGCGGCGTGAGATTTTCTTCTTCCAACACGACGGCGGCTCCGGTACGCGCATAGGAGTATGCGTTGGTGCGCTGGTCGTGGCTGACAGATTCCGGAATCGGAATGACGATTGACGGCTTCCTCCAAAGGCTGATTTCGGCTATGGAGTTGGCTCCCGCGCGCGAAACGATTATATCCGCTGCGCCAGCCGCCCTCTGAAGAGACATTTCGTTTAGATAATTGATCGGGTGATAGCGGTCGGCGTGCGGATTCTTAGTGAGTGTCACATTGGCGATGTTTTGTACGTCGTTGAAATTCGCCTGGCCGGTCTGGTGGATTATATTGGCGAATGAAACGAGGTCCGGCAGAGCCGAAACGATAATTTCGTTTATGTTCGCCGCCCCCTGCGACCCTCCGAGAATAAGAACAGTCGGCAGGTTCTGTTCAAGGCCGAGATATTGCCGCGCGCCCTCCTCCTCGGTGCGCAGAAGCGCCTTGCGGATGGGGATGCCGGTGCGGGCGATTTTGTTTTGGACTTTTTCAGGAAAGAATTTCACGGCGCTTTCAAATGAGATGGCGATCCTTATCGCCCACTTAGATGCGAGAAGGTTCGCTCTGCCCGGCTTAGAGTCCGACTCGTGGATGATGACCGGAACGCCTAGAATACGCGCGGCCAAGGTCGCAGGCACGCTCCCGTATCCGCCCTTGCTCATTACAACGTCCGGATACAGCCTGAAGAGCGTGAAGAGCGCAGAAATTGTGCCGGCGATTGTAACGAAGTAACCGGTAAAATTTCTGAATGACGAGTAGCGCCTAACCTTCCCTGCCGGAGTGGAGATAAAGACGATGCCGTTCTCAAAAAGAGCCTTTTCATCAAACGCCGAAGGCGAAAGAAAATAAAGCTTAGGCTCGACAAGATGCTTCTCGCGCACGATATCCTGCAGCGCCTCGGCTATGGCGATAATCGGATAAAAATGCCCGCCAGTCCCCCCTCCGGTAAACACGATGGTCATGCATAAAGTATACCCTACCCTTTCCTTATTTTCCTTATTGTATAAAAACAAAACCGCCACGTGTCGTACCGCGGCGGAAATTTGAAAATACAAGACACTAGCTTATTTTATGCGTCGGGAATACAAATCCATTCTGGCCATGCTGGTAAGCGTAGCGAGACCACAGAGAAGTGTTAATTGCTGATGGTGCCCGTCCACGTTGTGGCAGTCGAGCTCCACCGGACCCGAAACTTCGTGCAGGCTCTTGCTCATACCGTCCACATACAAGCCACATGCATCGCCTGGAACATCAATGATGAGCTGACCGTTTCTGTGAACATCGGCTCTGAAGTCGTAGTCACCAAACTGTCGACGCCTCGGGAACATGTGTTGATACGCGCTCTTGGTCGCCGCTTTTACTTCGGGCAAGTGCTGCTCTGACAGCTTGCGTATGTAATCGCCGAATGACCTAGAAAGAGTCGCACCGATGAAAGCGTTACCCCTGCCAAGGTATGTCCGTAACGATAGAAGCTGCTTTCGTTTCGTGTCGATTCCAATAAGCATTTCTTTACCCGGCTTGTCCAAGATGATTCCGAGGACATGAAGCGTAGCTCCTATGCGATCAATGACATCCCACTCATGACTTGTCTCCCTACCTGTCCTCATGCAGTGTAAGCATTCCATGCCGTCAACTTCGCGTGTCCCGTTGCAATCTTTACAGACGCCGACATCTTTTTCGATTCGTGGAATCGTAATGGCATACTCGATGAGTGTGTGCCCATCATCGCGGCTTGCCCGTCGGTACGGCTCAAGTACACCGCCGAATCCCCAAGGCTTGTCTATGTCAAGGAGAAAGTCCCCTTCAACATCATATTCACGCAGGACCTTCTTAATGTCGTCGAGGAGCGGGGCTTTCGGCAAAAGGGCAATAAGTTGTCGTAATGGCTCCGGTGCGATGCCAATGATCAGGCGGGGAGGATCATTCCGGCCAAATCCTCGACTGAAATCAAGCGTAAACCACTCCGGCCA
>JACOXQ010000076.1 GCA_016182285.1 Candidatus Kaiserbacteria bacterium | reverse complement strand
TCGCCCGCAAGCGTCGTGAAATGAATCTCCACGCATGCCTGCTTCGGCGGTGCCGGTTTCTCCACGACGTTCGTGCAGTCCGAGGCGAAGACTATGACGTTCGTCTTCGGGTCCACCCATGCCTTCTCGCCCGCCTTAAATGAGCGGGAAAGGCAGTGGATTTCGACCTGGAACGTGCTCTTGCCCGAAGGCTTCAAGCACGAAATCCAGTATTCGCCCGCGGGCGCGTCCACCACCTTCAGAGCCCGTAGAAAGTCAGGAACCTGCGCCACACCTGTCAGGTGGGCGCCGGGATTGACCTTCTGAAGCGCCTGCAGGTAGTGGATAGGGCTTGCGCACGACCCGTCCTTTTTGCACCTGGCCGAATCGAGCATGGTTTTGCCGCTCGGGTCCTTGGCGAGTGACGCTTCTATCTTGCCGGCGAGCTCCGAAGGGCTATTCACCCCGTGGAGAAATGGCTTCCCGACGGCCGCGTTAGCGACCATCGGCACTGCAGCTGCCGCACCTAGTATGAGCGCGGCGAACATGCTGACGAGTTTCTTCATCTGTTTCTCCTTTGTTGTGTCGCTCGCGCGACGGTTGAAAGAACTGCTTCCTGCTCCCACTGTCCCGTGGCCGCGTAGCGGTTTTACGGGATTGCGGAGAGCAGCGCGGTTTCCGGCGTCAGCCGGAAACCGCGCTGCTCTCAACAAAATCCGCTGTAACGACGAAGCGGTCCGTCTTGGTACCGAAGGAATCGCAGGTCACCAAGGTCAGCGCCTTCCCTGCGACAGAGAGCGGTATGGCCGTATTCTCGTCCGCCTTCTCCTTTACGACGCTCCGCACCTGATAGGTGTACGTTACGTTCAATGAAGAAATCATGATGATATCCCCCGGCGCGAGCTTCTGTATGCCGTTGAATGTCTTGAACGCCTGGTTCTTCACCACCGGCAGATAGCTGGAGTGGCCGAATAGGACGACATTGCCGTTTTCCCCCAGCTTTGCCGAGGTTGGATATCGCACAGCGCCTTTAAGCAATTCTTTATCCAGCGCCGCGATGTCGGTCGTCGTCGGATTTACGACATTTGCAGATAGATTGATTTTAATAATCTCTATCTTCGCAGGCAATTCCGGAACAGTTGCGGCCGCAGTTTCAATTTCTATAGGTGCTACAACCGCAATCGGTTTCTCCGGCAATAAATCCAATTGTCCCAGCACTGCGACACTGCTGAAGAACGCAATAGCAAAAAGCCACAGAAAGCTCCACTTCCTGGCATAGGTCCGTTTGCCGGCTCCCACAAGCCGTACGGTTGCATCAATGATTCTGCCCATATAGTCTTACCAACAAATATACTAAGATGTCAATAATGTCAACTTGACACCAAAAATAGCCTATGTTATATAAGACGGGTCATATGGATACGAACCAGACAGCCACGCCAGCCCGACAGGCGACTATTACCGGTCTCGCCGCGGTCGGTTTTATTGCACTTGTAGCGGCTGGCATATGGCTCGCCATTTACTCTACGCGCTATGTCCCGACGGTCGTAAATCGCGTCGGCGGGGCGGCCGTATATCTCGGCTCCCTCTTCGTCCCAGCTTCGGAGCCAGGGCTCTCGGTAATCCCTGCTGCTTCTACGACTCCTTCCGAGAACGGAGCTGGTACGTCTACCGTCCCTAAAGCGACGACAAAACCGCCTGCGCAAACCATCCCCGTTGCCGGACAGCAAACGAGCAACACATATCAGATAGGCGGTGCGACTACGACGCGCCCGTTCTCCGGACTGCCGGACCTCGTAACGCGCATCAACGCCGTCGGCTATCTCGCGACAACCTCGGCAGAGTCGTTCGTCGCGAGCACGACTGTCCCCGCAGGCAAGCGCCCGGCGGTCAATTTCACCGTAGAGAACATCGGTACGAACGCGAGCGGCCCGTGGCGCTTCAGCGCGACTATCCCGGCGCAAACGGTATTCCTCTTCATGTCCCAGCCGCAGCAGTCGCTCGCGCCCGGCGACCGCATTGACTACACGCTCGGCTTTGACCAAGCGAACAGAGGTCCGGGACAGCTTATCTCCATCACTGCGAACTTTGACCGCACAATCGGAGAATCCAATACGAACAACAACAGCGCCTCGGCGCAACTGACCATTCTCGGCTCTTAAACATCCAGGTTCGCGAGCTTCGCGTTGGACTGGATGAAGGATTTCCGCGAGGCGACGTCGGTGCCCATCAGGATGTCAAAGATGCGGTCAGCCGCTTCGGCGTCCTCTATATGCACTTTCTTTAACACGCGCCGCGTCGGATCCATTGTCGTTTCCCAGAGTTCGCTCGGATTCATTTCGCCGAGACCTTTATAGCGCTGAACGCTTGCCTCGCCCATTTCTTTCAGTGCGCCATCTTTTTCTTTGTCCGAATACGCATACGCAACCGCCTTTCCCTTTGAAATTTTGTACAGCGGCGGCTGGGCGATATAAACGAACCCTCCTTCAATAATCGCTCTAAAGTGCCGGTATAAAAGCGTCAGGAGGAGCGTGCGTATGTGCGCACCGTCAACGTCGGCATCTGTCGCGATAATAATCTTGTGGTAGCGCAGTTTAGAAATATCAAATACGTCGCCGATAGCGGTGCCCATGGCGATTACGAGAGCGCGAATCTCCACCGAAGCGAGCATGCGATCTATGCGCGCGCGCTCAACATTCAAAATTTTCCCGCGCAAAGGCAGTATCGCCTGCGTCCGGCGGTCCCTGCCCTGTTTTGAACTGCCGCCCGCGCTATCGCCTTCCACGATGAAGAGTTCGCCCTCTTCTGCGCTCTTGGTCTGACAGTCTGCGAGCTTCCCCGGGAGCGTCATTCCCTCCAGAGCGCCTTTTCGCAGTACAGAATCTTTTGCCGCTTTCGCGGCCTTTCTGGCTTTGAGAGCAAGCAAGACTTTATTAATTATAGAGCGCGCGTCGTCCGGATTCTCTTCTAGAAACGCTCCGAGTGCCTCGCCGAAGACGGCGGCCACGGCTCCTTGCGCCTCCACCGAGCCCAGCTTGCTCTTCGTCTGTCCTTCAAACTGAATTTCAGAAAGTTTTACAGACACGACTGCCGTGATGCCCTCCAGCACATCGTCGCCGGTGAAGTTCTCATCTTTTTCTTTCAGAATGTTCGCGTTTCTGCCGTACGTATTGAGCGAGCGCGTGAGCGCCGTCTTAAATCCTGTGATATGAGTACCTCCTTCGCTGTTGTAAGTGTTGTTCGCAAAGGCTGTAATACGCGACGTTATGTCGTCAACATATTGGAGAGCGACTTCCACATTTACGCCGTCCAACTCGCGGTCAATGTAAAAAATGTTTTTGTGCACCGGCGTCTGGTGATTATTATAAAAAGCGACAAGAGACTTGAGTCCGCCTTCAAAGTAGAAGGTCATTGACGGGACGCCGAGCGCGCATGCGCGCAAGAAAATTTGCTCGGTTTGAAACGCTTCTTGTGAAGTGCGTGCGTCAATGATACTTACGCGTACACCCTTTACCAGATACGCCTGCTGGCGCAGATGCGTCGTAATCTTTTCCAAATTCCATTCAATACCCTCTTTAAAGATTGTTATATCCGGCTTGAACAGGACGATAGTACCGTGCTCCTTTGACGTGCCAATTTTCTTCACCTTTGCAACTGGCTTACCAGTCTTATATTCCTGTGCGTGCATACCGCCGTCCTGGTGCACAACAACTTTTGTATGTTCTGAGAGCGCATTGACGACGGATGCGCCGACGCCGTGGAGACCGCCAGAGACTTTGTATGATTCGTGGTCAAATTTGCCGCCCGCATGAAGCGTGGTCATGATGGTCTCAAGCGCGGAGACTTTTGTTTTCGGATGGATGCCGACGGGGACGCCGCGGCCGTTGTCCGCGACGCGCACGTAGCCGTCAGGCAGGAGCGCCACTTCAATATCGTTCGCGTACCCTCCCATCGCCTCGTCGCGGGCATTGTCAAATATTTCCCAGACGAGGTGGTGGAGACCGTCCGAGCCGGTCGTCCCGATATACATCCCGGGCCGCTTCCGTACCGGCTCAAGACCCTCAAGGACGGTAATAGACGAAGCGTCGTACGCCTTCGCGGCGCCTTGGGCGCCGCGTTTTTCATGGTCTTTTTTTGCGTTTTTAGCCATAATTTCTATAGTTCTATTCTACCATTCTATAGTTCTATTCTAGCATAAATCCTCCTTTTTATCCCCACCTATCGCTGATACATTTTTGAGGCTATAGCTTAGAATTTGTATCATGAAAATCCCAGTCCAAAATCATAAAAGAATGGCCGCGCAAACGGCTATTCTTCGCTTTTTATATCTCGGCGGCGTGCTGACTACCGGACTTATGGCTCCCAATCTGTTGCGTCTCTTCGGGCCGCATGATCGCAGCCAAACGCGTCGGAAAGAACTCTACCGGCGTATCGCACTCGCGCGAGCTCGATTGCGACAGCGCGGCTTATTACAAGAATTCGAAACGGAAAAAAGCAAGCGCTTCGCGCTCACGCCCGCTGGCGAACGGGTTATAGAAAAAATACTTCTGCGCGAGTATCACATTCCCGAACAAGTTCATTGGGACGGAAAGTGGCGCATGCTTATTTTTGATGTGTATGAAAAAAGAAGGAGAATAAGAGAAGTGCTGCGAAGATTGCTGTCCGGAGCGGGCTTTCTCCGGCTTCAGGACAGCGTTTGGATTTATCCGTACCCTTGCGACGAATTCGTATCGCTTATTCGCGCTCACCTTTCAAGCGGCGTCGGTGAATTGCGATCTCTTGTCGTTGAGGCGCTTGAGGCGGACCGGCCTTTACGCGAACATTTTAATCTTGAATTTGGATGATACCAAAATGAAGCTATAGCTTATAAATTGTATCAAATATTTATTGATTCTGGCGCTTTTAGCCGAGGTGGGATTGGTCGTTCCATGTTACCACCTGCCAGCCGCGCATCTCGTCCCCGCTCTTTACATATGTCACGCCGGTGTTGGTCGTGGGGAAATGCCATAGCAGGTGATGGAAGGTTTTTTTCGTAAAGTCCGGGCCGAATACCATTACGCCTACGAGAATGCGCAGAAAGCCCCCGTGCGTGACGACGCAGATGCGGCTCTTCGTGTGTTCCCTGAGCATACGGAGAACCGCTTCAGCGCGCGCTACAAGCTCGGCGAAAGTCTCTTCATCGGTGTGCCGATAATGCGGGTCCTGATGCGCCGCAAAGACTGCTTCGCGTTCAGCCGTCCTGTCCGGGTCGTCTCTATGCTTGCCGAAGATGTGCGTCGGTTCCGCCCACTCGCCGAATTGTTCTTCTGTTTCAACCGGAAGGCCGATGCATTCGCCGATGATTGCCGCTGTCTCATGCGCGCGCGGGAATGTGCTGGTAATGAGCGCTTCTACGCCGATACGCTTGATGCGCCCGGCGACCGCCTTCGCCTGTTCCCGACCGGTATCTGTCAGCTCGGCATCGCGCCCACGGTATACGCCGTCAACATTGCTCTCGCTCTCTCCGTGCCGGATTAAGTAGACATGTTTCTCCATATTTACTATTGTATCAATACTAACCCTCATTATGGAAATCACGATATCCCGCACGGAAGAAGAACAGCTCCGGAAAGAAGTTGAGGCGCGTACCGACTTTGAGGCGGCGCGCATCCGCCGCTACCTCGCGATGCCGGACCTCTCGCGGACCCCGGGCAACCCGCTCTCTGAGCTCGTCGCGCGCATACGGGCTATCCCCGATTTCAAATATTTTGATGTGATTAATGTGCCGGAGATTATGGGTACGGACATTGCCTTTGACTTGTTCAACTTCCCAGCCGACCATCCGGCGCGTTCAAGGTCCGACTCCTATTTCATAGACGACGCTCATGTACTGCGCACACACACCACCGTGATGTGGTACTACTGGCTTAAGGAAGAAAGCGTACGCAAGCGCATGAAGACAGGCGAGGCGGTCGGGGCGCTCTCATGGGGCAAGGTGTACCGCAAGGACGAAATAGACCGGAAGCATATGAACGTGTTCCATCAGATAGACGGGTGGTACCTCGCGCGGAGAGAAGAGAAGGCTATTACCATAGACGACCTGAAAAAAGTGCTTTCCGATATCGCTATCGCGGCGTTCGGCCCGAACGTAAAATACAGATTTAATCCTGACACGTTCCCTTATACCGACCCGTCGCTTGAAATGGAGGTGGACAAGGACGGCAACGGGACCTGGGTGGAAGTGCTCGGCGCCGGCGTGGTGAAAGGAAGCGTGCTGGACAATCTCGGCGTTGATTCTTCGGCGTGGAACGGCTGGGCATTCGGCTTCGGACTTGAGCGCCTTGCGATTATTTCCATGGAGCTGCCGGACATACGCCTCCTGTGGTCGCAAGATGAGCGCGTAAAAAAGCAGTTGGAGCTCGGCCGCACCTTTAAAGAAGTAAGCAAGTATCCGCCCGTGGTGCGCGACATATCTTTCATCGTAAAAAAAGACCTGCCTGCGCAGGCAGGTTTCGTCCCGAATAACTACTTTGACCTGGTGCGCGACGTCATCGGAGATACGGCCGAAGAGATGGTTCTATTGGACAAATACGAAAACGACGAAAAATTGGGGCCTGGAAATGTGAGCTATGCGTATAGAATCACGTATCGCAGCATAGAAAAAACGCTTACGAACGGCGCAGTGAACGCTCTGCACGCCGAACTGGAGGCCGCTACGATTAAAAATTTCGGCGCGAAAATTCGTTAAAAAGATTCCCTGTGTTACGATAAAACTCAATTATGAACCCGGAGATGCTAGCGTACCCGTTTCTCTTCATAGCGATATTCTTTGAATCGTTCGTACTGGTAACTCTGCTTTCAAAGCCCGCCCGTCTCGCCCGCCTTAGGCGGGCGGGCGAGCGCACAGACGAGAGCGCATTGCCGAGCGTTGCCGTTATGGTGCCGTGCTGGAATGAAGCGTCAACGATTGGAGCGACATGCGACTCCCTGCTGGCGCTCCAGTATCCGAAAGAGAAGTTGGAGATTATTCTGGTAGACGACGGTTCCACTGATACGACGAAAGAAGCGATGTCGCGTTTCAAAGAGCATCCGCAGATTCGCATCATACATAAAGAAAACGGCGGCAAACACACGGCGCTGAACGCGGGCATCGCGATTACGAACGCAGAATTAATCGGATGTCTGGACGCCGACTCGTTCGCGGAGCCGGACGCGCTGCGCGAGATTGTGTCATGTTTTTATAATCCGCAGGTTGTGGCAGCCACTGCCGCCATGTCAATACACCAGCCGGGAAATATCTTGCAGCATATGCAAAACGCCGAGTACGCCTTCGGCATCACGCTCCGGCACGCATTCGCGTCTATAAACGGCCTGTACGTAACTCCAGGGCCGTTTTCATTTTATAGGCGCGAAATAGTCATTGCATTGGGAGGATTCCGCTACGGACATCAGACCGAAGACATGGAAATGGCCCTGCGCATCCAGCATGCAGGGTATGAAATTGAGAATGCTCCGCGCGCTCGCGTATATACAAAAGCGCCGTCAACGATTGCAAAACTTATGAATCAGCGGACGCGCTGGATAAGCGGTTTCCTGCGCAATATTCTCGGCGAATATCGCAACCTTATATGCAGCCGCAATCACGGGGTTCTCGGGATGCTTATACTGCCCGGCGCGATTCTCTCTGTAGCGAGCGGCATTTTACTGTTCGCATTAATGCTTTTCTTGTTCGCGCGGAATACCGTCACGGCTCTTGAAGTTCGCGAAGGTATTCCGTTATATTATGCGCTCCTGCCTCACGGAACGCTTGACTGGTTTTATTTGCCGGTAGGTTCTTATACGCTTCTCGCGATTATCGTGCTGTTGGCCTCAATAGCTTTGATAACAATCGGCAGGAGCATCTCCAAGACAACTGGCGGAATCTTTATCGGCCTGATTTCGTACACCTTCTTGTACGGCCTCATAACGCCGTTCTGGCTGTTTCGTGCGGTCAGCGACGTGGCGAGAGGAAAGCGCCGAGGTTGGCGATACTGATTTTTATATGTCGCTTGTCGTAAGAAACGCGCTCATAGCATTATTCATAACGGCGGCCATTTCCGGTACAGTCGCCTATGCGGTCAATTATTTGAACAGCGCGCGCGTCGCTGAACTCTCCGCAATAGAAGAACAACTTTCAATTGATTCCCTCTCTCTGGAAACTCAATTTTCGCTTCTTGAATCCGCTCCGTGCGACAGCAACGCTTCTTCAGTTACCTTGACCACCGAACTCGCAGATTTCGGCAACCGCCTGTCGTATGCCGAGAACCAGCTCGGAAGCGACAACTCGCAGGTCATACGCCTGAAAGAGAGATACTCGCTGCTGGAGATCCGCGATTATTTAATAACGAAACAGCTCGCACAGGCGTGCAAAACGAAGCCGGTCACCGTCCTCTATTTCTACAGCAATGCCGGTGATTGTAACGACTGTGACAAGGCCGGTTATGCGCTGTCTTATCTGCGCGACGCCTATCCGGCGCTTCGCGTCTATTCCTTTGACTATAATCTGGACCTCGGCGCCTTGAAGACCTTTGTCGCCGTTACGAAGGTGGAAAATACCCTGCCCGCATTTATAATCAACGGCAAACATTACTACGGATTCACTTCGCTTCCCGACCTGGAAAAACAGTTCCCTAAAGGCGCGCTCGCCACTTCTACTGCGGCGAC
>JACOXQ010000083.1 GCA_016182285.1 Candidatus Kaiserbacteria bacterium | reverse complement strand
TTTGCTGCGCAGTAAGCCGGATTCTGTCGAGGGCAGTCATTTATCTAGATCCTCGATTACTCTTGGACTCAAGCGGCTCTTTCGTCAGCTCCAATTGGTCGCCGACGAACGCGGCCTTGCACGCAGGTAGGAATTTTGCCATTTCATTTCTACATTTCTGCAGAACCATTCCTTTCGGAACCCTAGCCTCTCGGCATCGGCGTTTCTGTTCGCATCCCTAAGCTCTCGCTCGACGGGCGTTACCCGCTACCGTGCTACATCTTTCGATGTGCGTGTCCGGACTTTCCTCCCCTGTTTTCGCAGGAGCAACTGCCTAACGCAGAAAAAAAATATAGCAGATTTGACTCAGCATATCAAGCGTGGTTACATCACGGCAGTAAATTCCATCAAGTACCACGAACCAAAGAGGTCTCCCGATGAAATATCTGCCCATCTGTTTCGCAGCGCTGCTGTTCCTTGTCGGTTGTGGCGATACCCAAAAGCAATCGACAGGGCAAACGATTAGAAATGCGCTGTCGGTGCTAGCCTATCTCAAGCGTAGCGGCAATGATTGCATCGAGGTCGGAAGCCTCGTGAAGCAAGACCAGATCAGCGGTTGTATCAGCCGCAACGAGTCGACCAAAAGGGACGACCTTTTGATTACTGCAATGATCGACGGGCGGCTTCCCGACGACAACGAAACAACAGCGTGCTTCGGGTCTTTCCTTGTCATGCCAGACAGTGAAAAACTCGCACTCGTATCGATGATCGTCGTTTGCAGCTCCCGCGGGAAGATGGACGTCCGGAACGAGGAGATCTGGGACGTCTTCGTCGACTCGGTGACGATCCTCAGCGAGTGGGTAGCAAAAAATGGAAGGTGATGGCGGCCCGACAACTAAGGCGAAAAGGCCGATCGTTCGTCGGGCTTTTCGTTTTTACTGCGTGCTATGTTCTACTTTCTACGAACTAGTTCAGACAATCTCGCACGTCCCACCTGCGCAGGCCAACTCTTTTGCCTGCTCGGTCTCGTCAGTACGCTCATAGATGATGAGTTTCGAGTAGTCTATCTGCGGGAATTGCGCCATGCGCTGTTCGTATGTTTTCTTGTCGATCGCCTCGTAGGGCGCCAAGCGATACACATGGTTACTTCGCGGCAGGAACGATAGACCGCCGATGATATCCCAGTTTTCATAGAGCCACGCGACAACCTGCACCCACGCCTCATCACCCACCGAGATCGTTGCCGAAGGATTGTGCTCGGTGAAATTCAGCTTCACCGTCTTCCAGTACTCAAGCTGCTCTATGGCAGTGAGATCGTCCTTGAAAACGGAGGCTGCCGGCGCCTTTACTGGAAATTCGAGCACGTACGTGTTCGCCTCTCCTGCCATCTGCCCCACTTCCGGATGGTGCGGAATGCCCTGATCGCGCACCATCTTGTAGAGCGAGTCGGTCGCTGAGATGCGTATGCGGCGAATGTAGTACTGCGAGTGCCGCGGATGAATGCCTGAGGAGCAATCGAATGTCTGTGAGACAGTGCCCGAGGGCTTTACACAGGTGATGGACATTGATGGGTTGATGCCGAAACGCTTTGCGTACATTTGATTCGTTTTGATTGTGGTCTGGCGCATCTTCTCCGGTGAGTCCCACTGCCCCGTTATCGAAACGCCGAGGAGCCGCTCTGTCTCACAATTCTTTTTCCAGTCGTCGGAGATATAGCGGAAATTGGTGAGCGTGGATTGGTAGGTGCCAAGAAGCGTTGCGAGCTTCGCCTTGCGCACAAGTGTCGCCTCGGTGTCGCTCGGTCGCGCGATCACCTCGGAGAGATTGCAGAACTCATGCGACTGCAGAATGATCTCGCCGCACGGATTCGTGCCGAGCTGCCCGATGAAGCCGTTGCCCTTGCCATACTTTTTGCGCAGGTACGTGAGACGCCGCTCCGGGAGTGTGCGCGGTAAGCTCCCGCGGTTGAAAATGCCGCGCTCGCCGGTGCCACTTTTCATGAGTGCAACCCACTCATCCATAAGTTCAGCATTCGTGGGCTTATTCTCGTAGACTGCGGAGTTGTTGGCCACAGAGCGGTATGGATCCGTGAGGAAAAACTGCCCCTTTTTGGCATCGCGGATCTCCACGTCGTCCAAATCCGAGAGCGATATCATTGCCGTGCGGCGCACACCACCAGCAACAACGCACTCGCCGATCTTGCAGATTATGTCGTGCGCATCGATATTGCGGAGTCTCCTTCCCTGCCGCTTGAGTATTCGCTCGCGCGCGAACGAAAGCAGCGAGCGGAGCGGCTCGGGACCCGAGGCCTTGCCTCCCATCGTCTTCAAGCGCGAGCCGGCAGGGCGGATGAGCGAGTAATCGAAGCTCACATCCTTGCCGCCGTACCACGTTTTGAGTCCGAGCGTGAGTGCATCGCACCAGCCCTCCTTCGTGTCGGCGACAACATGCGTCTGCAGTTTCTCACCTCCCTGCTTTTCAATCTGCGGAAGTTGCTGGACGTTGTAGCTCTCCACTGCGTAGCCCACGCCGCATCCCTGCATCGAGAGATACATGATCTCGGCAAAATCTTCGAGCTTTCGCGGCGCGATGAAGCTGCAGTTGTAAAAACAAGTGTTGCACTTGCGCGCAGGATCACCCGAAAACTGCATCGCGCGCATCGAGGGCATCACCTCCTGATTGAGAATGGCCTCACGCACTTCCGCATACTCACGCTTTGAAAGTTTGTCGCCCAAGTTTTCACGCATGAAATTCACGTAGCGATCGACGGTCTCAACCCATGTCTCACGACGCTGCTCGCTCTCGATCCACCGCGCGTAGGTGCGGAGGTATACGAATTCACCGAGCGGATTATTTTTGAAATACTTTTTGCTCTCTTCGGCGAGCTTTCGCACGTGCTCGGGCACCTCGCCCTGCTCCTTGCGGATCTTGGAGCGCTCTTCGCGGTAGAGAATGTAGTTTTTGGCCGTTGCAACGTAATCCGAGAGCATGAGCTGACGTTCAACTTCGTCCTGGCAGCCCTCCACCGTCGGCAAAAAGTTCTTGTACGTCTTTGCTATGCGCATCATCTCGCCTGCGACCTTGTGTGCAACAACGACCGCCTCGTCGGCCGAGCCTTCGTTGCTGGCTTTCATCGCCTTTTCGATGGCACTCACGATCTTTGAGAGCTCAAACGGTACGATGCGACTGTCGCGCTTCTGAATTTGCGGCAAATATTTTTTGTACACACGCATGGCGGCGCCATCACCGATAATCGTCACCCGAGCGGCATGCGGCCGCGTCCTTGCACTCCTCTCTTTGATCGTTTTTGTCATGCGCATTGACGTT
>JACOXQ010000082.1 GCA_016182285.1 Candidatus Kaiserbacteria bacterium | reverse complement strand
CACGGAGTACCGAGTCGACGACAAGTATTGCGCGGACCTTCATAGTCTCTCTCCTACCGATCGCGATCGTATACGAGATAGCGCACTTCGTCACCCTTCTCCTCATCGACGGGCAGCGAATAATCTCTCTCGTCTCCGACCCCTTCGGATTCGGGTGGGACCTGTTCAATACGGCGGAGTACGTCATAAACTACCGACTGGTGGATCTGAAGGCTCTCTGGAACTTACAAGTCGCACTCATCATCATCGGGCATGTAATCGCCGTCTACGTCGCCCACGTCATCGCCGTTCGTACATTCAAAGACGAAGCGGTCGCCGTGAGAAGTCAGTTTCCGATGCTCATTCTTATGGTGCTCTACACTATGCTCGGCCTCTGGATACTCGCGCAGCCGATCGTTGCCGGATTCGGGTGACAAGACAAGCACGGGACGAAGGATTAATGTTGACAAAAGAGGAGGGAGTTGTAGAATGCCAGAAGAAAGATGAAAATTCTTCAACTCTAACGGGAGTGCAGAACAATGACGTTCATGGAACGCTTGAAGAAAATTTCCAATGCAATTTTCTATATCGTCTTCTGGTGGTATGCCGCGTGGGAGCGGTACAAGGAAAGCCAGGTTATCTCGGAGGAACCGGGCGGCATTCATGAAGACGACTGGGTCGACCTCTTCTTTGCTGTTGCAGGAGGTCTCCTTCTCGCAATGACCTCGTTCTTCATTCCTTTCAGCGCAGAGAGCGGGCTGCTGGACTTGCCGATTGCAGTTGTGATCCTGCTCTTCTACATGGTTCTGGGAGTGATCTGGTCCGCTGTCGTGTCGTATCAGTTCCTTTTCGGAAGGTTCGATCGCGAACTGGAGAAGGATCTAGCAAAAAGCCCTGACTGAATAAAAACCCTCGAATTCCCCGCTCCTCCGGCGGGGTTCTTTTTTACATACTTAAACTATGGGAGCGTGCTCAATGTCTTCCTTCTTTTTCGGCGCAATGCCGTGCGCGATGAGAAGTTTCTCAAAATCATCGCGCTCGAGTGTCTCGACTTCAACGAGTCTCTTTGCAATCACGTCGAGTACCTTTCGGTTGTCTTTCAAAATTTTCTCCGCTTTTTTATACGCTCCGTTTATGATTTTATGGACCTCCGCTTTTTTATACGCTCCGTTTATGATTTTATGGACCTCCGCGTCAATGTCCGCCGAAACTTTTTCCGAATACTCTTTATTATCAAGTCCCGCGCCGAAAAGCGCTCGCCCGCCTTCGCTTTCAAGCGCTATCGGTCCTATTTTATCCGACATGCCGTACTTTGTGACCATATTCCGGGCAAGCGCGGTCAAGACCTGAAGGTCATTTGACGGACCTGTGGTGATATCATCAAAAACCATTTGCTCCGCGATGTATCCGCCGAGCGTTGACGCGATATCGTCAAGGAATTCTTTCTTTGACTGCATCCGGCGGTCTTCAAATGGAAGCTTCAAGGTGTACCCCGCCGCCCGCCCGCGGGAAATGATTGAAATTTTATGCACCGGGTCGGCATAAGGGAGTATTGAAGAGACAAGCGCGTGCCCAGCCTCGTGGTACGCCGTCACTTCTTTCTCTTTTTTGTTGAGCACATGGCTTTTGCGCTCCGGTCCAAGCATGACTTTCTCAATCGCACGAATGAGGTCGTATTGCGTCACTTTTTTTCGGTTTTCGCGCGCGGCAAGAATCGCACCTTCGTTCATCAGGGAATAAAGGTCAGCACCGGAGAAGCCGGGTGTCCGCTCGGCGATGACTTTCAAATTTACGTCTTCATGAAGGGGTTTTTTGCGCGCGTGAATCTTGAGGATGTCTTCCCTGTCCCCCCTGTCCGGCAAGTCAATCGTCACCCGCCGGTCAAATCGTCCGGGACGGAGAAGCGCCGGGTCGAGTACGTCCGGGCGGTTCGTTGCCGCCATCACGATAACTTTTTCGTTCGGTTCAAAGCCGTCCATTTCAACAAGAATCTGGTTAAGCGTCTGTTCGCGCTCGTCGTTTCCGCCTCCGACGCCGGTACCGCGCACGCGCCCGACTGCGTCAATCTCGTCAACGAAAATAATCGCAGGCGCCGCTTTTTTCGCAAGCTTGAAGAGGTCGCGTACGCGACTTGCTCCCACGCCGACGAACATTTCAACGAACTCCGAACCGGAAATGGAAAAAAACGGAACATTTGCCTCGCCCGCGACGGCGCGAGCAAGAAGCGTCTTTCCGGTGCCCGGCGCTCCCATGAGGATGATACCTTTCGGGATGCGCGCGCCGATATTGAGGAATTTTTTCGGATTCTTGAGAAAATCAACAATTTCAGTCAGTTCTTCTTTCGCTTCCTTTGCACCCGCGACATCTTTAAATGTCACTTTCTGTGTCTGGTCATTCGGGTCAATGATGCGCGCTTTTGACTGACCGAACGAGAAGGCTTGCATACCGGCGCCGCGCACCTGCCGCGAGAGAAACCAGATAAAAAACACGATGAGAAGGATCGGTATGAGAAACGGCGCGAGTGTCAGAAACCAGAATCTGAAGCCACTCGGACTTTCCACTTCAATGCTTACCGTAGTGAGTTGCTCGCGAGTAACGTTGTAGTTTGAGAGCGTATCAGTGAGTGCCGTCCCCGCCTCTTTTTTCGATTTCTTGACAACATCTTCCCCCGTATCGCTTTTGTGCGCGTACGTAATCTGAAGTTCCTCGCCGCTCACCACAATTGAAGAGACGAGTCCCTCTTCAATGTCTTTCGCAAGTTGGGAAATCGGTATTGCTTTCGGCTTGTCGCCGCGCTCGGCAATAACCGAGTACGTACTCACGAGTACAAGAAAAATAAGGAGAGTGCTCAAAAGATTCACCCAAAACCGCTCTCGCTCCGGAAGTTTCGGTATGTTGGGAAGCGGGCTTTTCTTCTCGCCGCCTTCAGTTTCCGTCTTGTGAGTTTTTTTATTCTTCTGACGTCTGTTAAACAGGTCCATAAGT
>JACOXQ010000088.1 GCA_016182285.1 Candidatus Kaiserbacteria bacterium | reverse complement strand
AAACGATGCATTCACTTTCGCGAGCCCGTCGGAAAAATGCTTAGCGAGTTCGTCATCCAAATCGCCGATGAGAGCGCCGAGGCCGGACGCCGACTTCGCGAGGTCGTCCAGCTCTTTGGCGAGAAAGGTTTCTCGCTCGCTTACTTCTTTGTGCTCATGTCGTATCTCTTCGCCGGCGCCTCCAGCTTCTTCCAAGCGGATTTTCATCCGTTCCAAGGTTCGTCTGCGGTCCTCCTGTACGCGGCGCTCTTCCGGCGGAGGAGCGTCTAGCGGAGTATAGGAGATGGCCGACGTCCCGGTAAGAGCGAGCACTTCGCTCTTGTCGCGCTCCAGAGTTTCCGAGATGAGCGCGAGCTCGTATTCGCGCGCCTCGCTCTTTGCAACAACGCCTTCTTCATGTGCCTTTGACTCCGCGAAACCGAGGATGCGGCGGCGCACCTCGCGTCCCGTCTCCTCCAGCGCCACCATCGCTTCGCGCGCCCGAGCGCGCGCCGCCTCCGCTCTCTCAAGGTCGGCGGATGCCGCCGAAAATTTTTCAGCCAGCGTAGCGCGCTCCGCTTCAAGCTTCGCGGCGGACTCTTCTTCGTCGGAGAATCTGTCGTCGTTGGGAGAGCCGTACCGCGCGAAGAAAAGCTTGACTGCCGACAGGATGGCTTCAAGCGCGGCGCGCAGCCCCGATGCCTCTGCGCCGGCAATGGCGGTTTGGTGTTCTATTTCATGATGTAGCGCCTCCAGCTCCTCGCGGGGAACCTTCGCGTACGGCTCGCGCGCGACGTCTATTGCGCGGCGCTTCACTTCTTGCAGCGCGCCCTCAACACGGCCAACCTCGCGCGATAACGCCGCGCGACGAGTAGAGAGCTCTGCTACCTCGCGCTCCGCCTTACGAAGCGCCTCTGTACGCTTAACCGTCTCTCTGTCGGCCGATTTCGGGTCCGAGATTTTGTCCAGTTCCGCGCTCGCGACGGCGAGCTTCTCTTTTGCTTGTTGCAAATCGTCGGCTGTTTTTTGTTTCTCGCTTGAAATATATGCGTCTTCAATGGCGAAATATGTCTGCGCGAGCCCGACAAGCTCGGAGCGGAGCACATCGGCGCGCTCCAGCTTCTTCACCTGATTCTCCAAGAAGCGCAAATGCGGGGCGAGTTCTCTCCTGAGCGAATTTACTTGGGCTATGTTCTCCTCTGTCTTAATTAATTTTTTCTGCGCTTCATTCTTCTTGAATTCATAAATCTTCAGGCCTAGCGCATCTTCCAACATCGCCCGCCGTTCGCGATTGTTGGCGAGCAGTATCCTGTCCGATTCTCCTTGAGAAATAATGTGGTGGCCCGTCTCGCCGATGTTGGCGCCGGCGAGCAGTTCTTCAATGTCGCGTAGCCGGACGCGCGAGCCGTTAATAGAATACTCGCTCGTCCCGTCGCGGAATACCGCGCGCTCCAGAGAAACTTCATCAAAATCAATCCTGAAAATACGGCGAGAATTATCAAAGATAATAGCGACCGAGGCGCGGTTCGCCCTCGGAGCCGTGTGCGAGCCGTTAAAAATTAAATCTTCAGCGCGCTTCCCGCGCATGCTCTTCATAGACTGTTCGCCGAGCGCGAATCTGAACGCTTCCGCTACGTTACTTTTCCCGGAACCGTTCGGCCCGACAATCGCGGTAGTGGAATTGGAAAAGTCCAAGACAGTCTTCTTGGCGAAAGATTTAAACCCGACTATTTCCAGCCGCTTCAGCATTATGCATATAGTATAACGCGCCGCGCGCCCTTCGGCGCGCGGCGCTGTGGAGTTGGTAAAGTTTGACTTGTCTACTCACTGCCTATAAAACGCTAGGTATCCAAAATAGAGTGCGGTCGCATTATATTTTGGTTGTATCGATTTTTGTCCTATAGGATGAATATCGGTACAAATGCTAGTCGTCATGTCAAAAAGAACGCCCGCACCGTGAGGTGCAGGCGTTGATTGATCTGCTGGTCACTCAATCATTCATTTGGTTATGATACAGGTGAAGCGGACCACCGTGTTTCGCTTGATGTC
>JACOXQ010000081.1 GCA_016182285.1 Candidatus Kaiserbacteria bacterium | reverse complement strand
ATTTATTCCAAGAACGCGGCGGTGGAATACAAGGGCACGAAGATAAACATCGTGGACACACCCGGCCACGCAGACTTCGGCTCTGAAGTGGAGCGCGTGCTTCGTTCTATTGATTCGGTCCTTCTCGTCGTGGACGCGCAGGAAGGGCCGATGCCGCAGACACGCTTCGTGTTGAAGAAGTCGCTGGAACTGGGGCTTAAGCCCATCGTCGTGCTGAATAAGATAGACAAGCCGGCGGCTGATCCGGTCCGTTCTCATGACCAGGTGCTGGAGCTCTTCATGGAGCTCGGTGCCTCTGACGAGCAGTGCGACTTTCCGGTCGTGTACGCCATCGGCCGCGACGGGCGCGCATCATTGAATCCTGATGATCTGTTAATGGGTGCCGAGAAAGATCTCTCACCGCGCATCATTGAATCCTGATGATCTGTTAATGGGTGCCGAGAAAGATCTCTCACCGCTTCTGGATTTGATACTTGAAAAAGTCCCTCCAGCAAATGCGACTGTGTCTGCTGATGCACCGCTTATGCTACAGCCGTTTAATCTCGCGTATGACAACTTCATGGGTCGTCTCGCCGTCGGTCGTATATATGAAGGTACGGTCAAACCCAATCAGCAGGTGTTTATTAAAAAGCCGGACGGCACGATGCGCACCGGCCGCACCACGAAGATATTTACTTTTAAAGGACTGGAGCGTGTAGAGGTAGCCGAAGCATCGGCGGGGGACATCGCGCTTCTCGCCGGTCTACCGGACATCTACATCGGTGAGACCGTCACAACTGACGAAGGCGCTGCGCCTATGCCTGCTATTGCGGTGGATGAACCGACCATCGCACTCAACTTCCTCGTAAATAATTCGCCGTTCGCGGGACGGGAAGGCAAGTTCGTAACGAGCCGTCAAATACGCGACCGGCTCGCAAAAGAACTGGAAGTGAACGTTGGATTGCACGTTGATTTTACGAGCCCTGACGCTTTCAAGGTTTCGGGTCGGGGTGAACTTCATATCGCCGTGCTTATTGAGAACATGCGCCGCGAGGGTTATGAATTACAAGTGTCGCAACCGCAAGTGATTTATCACGTGGCCGAAGGCGGTGAACGTAGTGAACCATTTGAAGAAGTGATTGTGGACACGCCGTCGGAATTCCAAGGCGCGGTCATTGAAAAGTTGGGGCAGAGAGCATTCGTGCTCACGGATATCCGAGCTGCCAACCACCAACACCCAACAAACAACATTCGTTTGACGCTCACCGGTCCCACGCGCGGACTTCTCGGGTATAAGAATATATTCATTATTGATACAAAGGGCGAAGGGATTCTCTCGTCACGCGTTATCGGATTTAAGCCATACGCAGGCGAGATTAAGAAGCGGCAGGTCGGAAGCATGATATCCATGGCGAGCGGGAAGGCGCTCGGTTACGCGCTCTGGTATTTGCAGGACCGCGGACAGCTTTATATCAAGCCGGCGACTGAAGTGTACGAAGGTATGGTCGTAGGGAACACGAGCAAGGGCGAAGAAATGGTGGTGAACCCGACTAAGGGGAAAAATCAGTCCAACGTCCGCACCTCTTCTATGGACGAAGCCATCGTGCTCGTGCCGATATTTGACCTTACGATTGAACGCGGGCTGGAGATTATGGGAGATGACGAGTATCTGGAAGTAACGCCCAAGTCCGTCCGCCTGCGCAAGCAACACTTAACCGAAAACGACCGCGCCAAAGCGCGCAGATAATTGGTACACTGTTCTTTATATGGCATCGGCGCGGGAATTCTGCGAAGGATTGCTGAAGAAGGCTGACATACAAATCGACGGGAGTCGTCCGCAGGATATTACTATCCGCGACGAAAGGCTCTTTAATCGCGTTATTCGTTACGGCACGCTCGGTCTCGGCGAGGCGTATATGGACGGCTGGTGGGACGCGAACTGGCTTGACGAATTTTTTAATAAAGTGCTCCGGGCTCATTTGGACAAGGAGATACAGATTAATATCGCGTCTGTTCTTACCGTCGCGAAAGCGTTTCTCTTTAATAAACAATCAAGTAAGAAAGCGTTTGAAGTCGGCGAGGCGCACTACGACCTCGGCAACGACCTATACGAGGCGATGCTGGATAAAAGAATGGTGTATACCTGCGGTTATTGGGCTCACGCGAATAATCTTGACGACGCGCAAGAAGCGAAACTGGACCTTGTGTGCAAAAAAATAGGATTGAAAAAAGGCGGCCGCATTCTGGACATCGGCTGCGGGTGGGGGAGCTTCGCCAAATATGCGGCGGAAAAGTACGGCGCAACCGTTGTCGGTATCACAGTCTCGGTAGAGCAAGCGGCACTCGCGCGCGAGCGCTGTGCTGGACTGCCGGTAGAGATTCGTGTCTGTGACTATCGCGAAGTGAACCCCTCGAATCAACTCGGTGCAGGCGAGCAGTTTGACCACATCATCTCGCTCGGCATGTTTGAGCACGTGGG
>JACOXQ010000080.1 GCA_016182285.1 Candidatus Kaiserbacteria bacterium | reverse complement strand
ATTTTTTCCGCGAACAGCCGCCCAAATATAATCACAGTCTCTATAATATCTGGGACGAAGAACACGTGCGGCACGTCTGGGGCGCGGACAAAGTGGAGCGCGCGACCTCGGCAAAAGAAGCGTTCAGAAAATATAAATTCAAATGGAATGGCATCAGCCCGAACGATAAGGTCATTATGCTCCGGCCCGGAGAGACTATTCTCGCACACACGAACGAATTCATCGGCGGGCTCGATTCGGTAACCACGATGATGAAGGCGCGTTCTTCGCTTGGCAGAAATTTTATTGAGGTGTGCAAATGCGCGGGCTGGGGCGACGTGGGGTATGTGAATCGCTGGACGATGGAGATAACGAACAACTCAAAGAATTACATCATTCCGCTGGTCGTCGGGCGGCGTATCGCACAAATGGTTTTCTTTGAAACAGGACCTATCCTCGCCAAGGATTATGCCGCGACAGGAAAATATCAAACGTCGAGCGATATAAAGAAATTGAAGAAGTTGTGGACACCGGAGTCCATGGTGCCAAAATTGTGGGCCGACCGCGACGTCAAGAAGAAAAAGAAATAAAAAAGCGGCGGGAGTATTTCATCCCGCCGCCGATTTCGTTGCACCTCAGTCTTTTCTGGTAATATCTTGGAGCCCGCGCTTCACGTCAAACCGCCCTTTCTCGCGGTCGACATACAGCTTGAGCCCGAGATAACCGAAACGTTCGAGTAGTTCGTCTGCAATGACTAGAGCTACTTCATGAAGTGTAGGATGAACTACCGCCTGTGCCCGCAGTTCCGTTACATACACGAGCGCTGGCAAGTCTCCTGTCAAACGGCATGGCACACACATGCCCATCGGATAATAGTACTGCAGAATTTCTCTGGAACATTTGAACTTGCCAACGAGCGGTGCTTCAGACCAAAATCCAGCTATTAAGTCCAGTTGCCTTTGAACAAGACCTCGTGCCACAACTGCCGCCTCTTTCGGCAATGAATCAAAGTACCACGGATGCATGCCGAAACGTGGGTTAATCAGCGGCATCCGTTGAATTACCGAACGCTGGCGCTGGATATCGCGGAACGAACCAAAGTCGAGCAAGAACTCGAATTGCATCGTTCCCGCTTCGGCCATCTGCTTTGGCAATTCCGTCTTCGGCGGACGCTTCTCAAGAAATCGCCGATATTCACTCTCGAGAAGAGTTTTGTCGATGGTGTCACGAGTTATCCACGGGCCTCGTGATGCGGCAATAAGAGGAGTACCGTTAGGAAACCTCTCGCCCAAAAAGTAATACTTACTCTCCATCCAGAATTGATCGTATGCTTCGGTATCCTCGTAGCGCTTGTGGCCGAAGGAACTCGGATACGCTTCCTTGAGCGCTTCGCCCATCGCATCGGCAACTTCTCGAACTTCTTTCAGCGAGTGGTGCCGAAGCAGTGCCAAGTGATCGGCGGCTTGACGCAGGTTGGAATGCCAGGAAAGATTCGTGGAAGCTCCGGCAGGCAAGAATCCGCGCAGAATATCGAAACTCCGTGCATTGATTGCCTTTTCATACGCTTTTTCATCCTCGCCTTTGTTCCTTGGGAAGCATTCCCGCAGATGTATCCGAACTGGCTCTTGAGCGGCCAAGTAGAATTTCCTCCATTCCTCAAGCACAAACGCGGAATCGGAAGAACCGATCGGGTCCACGAACTTCTGCGTCGAGAAGTCGATGTAACGCGTTGACGCTTCTTGACCGGAATAGAGTAGCCAGTCCTGAATCGCCTTGGCGACGAGCATGGAAACGCCTTCAATAAAGATCGTCCCCGTGCCGCAGTCACCGATGGATTTATGCCCGTATCCGACGTAGAAACTCTGCATGAATTTCTCCGGGCCCTTCTCCGCAAGCGTTTTCAGGTGCTCGCGAATGCCACCGACCGAGCGTGAGTGAAGCGCTTGCAACATCGCTTCTGCCTCCGGTGTGATGACCGCGCCCGTGTTGAGCACGAGTACGAATCCGCCACCGGGAAGATCACGCGTTGCGTGTTTCAACTCCAATATTCTCGTATCCATCGTCTGTACTCCAATTGTTGACTAAGTTTGTTGGAACAAATGACCCGAGCAAACTGTACG
>JACOXQ010000075.1 GCA_016182285.1 Candidatus Kaiserbacteria bacterium | reverse complement strand
GATAAAAAATATAAGATTGCGGGACGGAACGTTTTTTATGCGGGCATCGGGAAGTGCGCTATCTCTGCGGGCAGAGCGATTGAAAAAGTTCTCGGCGATGCTTTGGCAGCTGGAATAGCATTTGATGTTTCTGTTAACAATCCAGCAGACCAGCAGCCGACAGCCAGCAAACTAGAAACTATTATCGGCACGCACCCTCTGCCGAGCGCGGCGAATATTCTCGGCGCGAAGCGCATTATTGAATTTCTGGGAGGCAAAAGCGCGAATGATTTGATAATTTTCGTCATTTCCGGCGGCGGCTCCGCCCTGCTCTGCTCTCCTCTCGCACCGATGACGTGTACGGACGAAAGCGAACTTTTCGGGGAATTGACGGCGCGCGGCGCGACGATACAAGAAATGAACGTCGTGCGCAAGCGTACTTCAAGCGCGCGCGGCGGCGCGCTCGCCGTCGCCGCGTATCCCGCTGAAATTATTTCTTTGATTTTTTCTGACGTGCCTGACAATGATATCGCCTCCGTCGCCTCCGGCCCTACCGCTCCGGATAACTCAACAGTCGCAGATGCAAAAAGTGTTCTCGTGAAATACGGCATCACGAATTCGGCGGTAACATTTATAGAAACGCCGAAGGAGCCGAAATATTTTGAACGCGTTGCCAATGTCCTTTTCCTTTCCAACAGAGATGCGCTGTCTGGAATGCGCGCCGAGTCTGCGAGGCGCGGGTATGCGGCGACGATTGTAAATGACTGCCTTGTCGGAGAAGCGCAGGAAATCGGCCGCGCTATTGCAGAAAAATTGCATGCATTGCCCCAAAAAACCGCATTGCTTTACGCCGGTGAAAGCACAGTGGCTCTTGACGAAAACTTTGGCAAAGGCGGAAGAAATCAGGAGATGGCGCTCGCCGCGCTTGAATACCTCAACCGGGGTGAGTTAATCCTGCCATTCGCCTCCGACGGCCGCGACAACACTGCTCACGCCGGCGCCGTCGCTGACGAAGTTACGCGCACGCGCGCGCGCGAGAAAAGTCTTTCTGCGGAAGAACATTTGCGCGCGCATAATTCGTATGACTTTTTTAAATCTTCAGGCGATGCTCTCATAACAGGTTATACTGGATCCAATGTGTCCGACCTCGTCATCGCGTTAAAGAAATAACTTTATGGACGCGAAGCCAAAACATATAGTGTGGATGCGCGATATCGGCATGGACGACGTGGCGCAGGTCGGCGGTAAGAACGCCTCGCTCGGCGAACTTATCCGGACAATCGTACCGCAGGGAGTCAGAGTGCCGGAAGGTTTTTGCGTTACGGCGGATGCTTACTATTACTTCTTGGCACGAACCGGCCTTAAGGGATACATCGCCAAAACGCTTGACGGGCTGGATACCAAGAACTTGATGGACCTGTCCAAGCGCGGTAAAAAAGTCAGGGACGCGATTCGCCGGACGCCTCTGCCGCAGGACCTTGAAACCAAAATAATACGGGCATACGAACAGATGGAGAAACAGTACGGCGAGAATACCGACGTTGCCGTACGCTCTTCGGCAACAGCCGAGGACCTGCCCGGAGCCTCGTTCGCAGGCGAGCACGAGACGTACTTGGGAATACGCGGAGCGGGAGATGTGGTACAGGCCGTCGTTTGGGCGATGGCTTCCCTCTTTACCGACCGCGCTATCTCATATCGCGCCGACAAGGGCTTCGCGCACACGAAGGTGGAGCTCTCGGTGGGCGTGCAGAAGATTGTCCGCTCCGATACGGGCGCGTCAGGCGTCATGTTCACAGTGGATACAGAGAGCGGTTTTAAGGACATAGTGCTTATAAATGCGACGTGGGGGCTTGGCGAACTCATAGTGCAGGGACACGTAACGCCGGACGAGTACTTGGTGATGAAGTCCTCAATCGGTAAAGTGAAAAGTCCGATTATTGAGAAGAAAATGGGCGTGAAGAATAAAAAGATGCAATATGCTCTGCATAAAAAAGGCATCATTCGGACAAAAACGGTAAAGACTGCGAATAAAGAGCGTGGGAGTTTTGTATTGAACGAAGAAGAAATCGCGGAGCTCGCGCGATGGGGTGCAATTATAGAGAAGCATTACTCCGAGCGCGCGAAAACGTGGACGCCGATCGCCAAGGACCCCGCCG
>JACOXQ010000074.1 GCA_016182285.1 Candidatus Kaiserbacteria bacterium | reverse complement strand
AAAGAGCCATTGATGTTTTCAAGATTAGGCTCGCGCGGTCTACCGAATGTTCGGCGAGCACCGAGAAAAGCGTCTTCAGCACATCTGCGATGACTGCGCGAGCGCGCGCCCTGCTGTGCCTGCCATCCATCAGCACTTCGGGCTCCAGAATCGGCACAAGGCCGGCAGACTGCGCCTCCTTCGCATAGCTCGCGAGACGCTTCGCATTCTCGTGGAGCGCCTGCGCCGACGGAAGAGTATCGCCGTCAATGCGGAATACCGCGCGCCATTTGGTGAAAATCGCTCCTTGCTTCTTATATTCTTCAAGCCGTTCAGTAAGTCCTATGAGGCCTCCGGTTATAAGTTCGTCGGGACTCTCGGGAAACGGCTCCGTCCCGATGTCCACCTTCACTCCCGGCATAATCCCTCGCGCGGAAAGCGATTTCGTGAATAATTTTTTATCGTTGCCCTTCTCAAGAAGAGAGTCCGAAAAAAGAATGATGCCTGACAGATATTGTTCAATCCCTTCCGTACCGATGAACAGGTCGCGGTAGCGCCGGCGCGTCTCCGCGCCGGCGGGAATGCCGTGGTCGGCGAGCCGCGCGGTCGCCGTATGTACGCTCTCGTCGGCTGCGAGAAGCCCTTTGCCTTTTGGAAAAAGCGCGCGCGCAACAGAAACAAGATCAGTCATACCGTAATGCTAGCATGCAAAAGCCCACAATTTTCAATTATCAATTTACAATTTTCAACCAATGTTCCAATGTATTAAGGCTTGAAAATTAATTCATTGAAAATTCAATGAAAATTGAACATTGTAAATTGAAAATTTATGCATTTCTGCCTTGTGTTATCATTTGGCCATGGACTTCATCGCTATCGGCGACACGGTCGTTGACGAGTTTATTAAGCTTAAAGAAGCGCATGTTTCCTGCGATATCAATCACGAGAATTGCACTATCTCAATGAAATGGGGCGACAAGATTCCCTACGACTCTTCAATACTCGTGCCGGCCGTCGGCAACGCGGCGAACGCGGCGGTCGCCGCAGCGCGTCTCGGCCTCTCTTCCGGATTCATTTCAAACGTTGGTAAAGACAAGTTCGGAGACGATATTCTGGAGACTTTTATAAAAGAAGGCGTGGATACGCAGTATGTCGCCGTCAACGACGGCATCCCGACCAATCATCACTATGTGCTCTCCTATGATTCCGAACGCACCATTCTCATCCGACACGAAGCGTATCCATATATCATTCCTGAAGGGCTGACTCCGCCGAAATGGTTATATCTTTCTTCTCTCGGCGAACATTCTGAAGCATTCCACAACGAGCTCGCGAAGTGGCTCCGCGGGCATCCCGAAACGAAGCTCGCCTTCCAGCCCGGCACGTTCCAAATAAAAATGGGTAAAGAAAAACTCGCCGAGCTCTACGCGCTGGCCGAAGTCGTCGCTGTGAACAAAGAAGAGGCTGAAAAAATTCTTGGACTTGGCCTGCCTGCGCAGGCAGGAGAGGCCGATATAAAAGAGTTGCTGGAAAAAATGCGCGCACTTGGTCCGAAAATAGTTCTAATTACCGACGGCCCGAACGGCGCATACGCCTCCGACGGCGTAGAAATGCTGAAGGTGCCGATGTATCCGGATCCTGCGCCGCCCAAAAATCGCACGGGCGCGGGCGATGCGATGACATCCACCTTTGTCGCCGCTCTCGCGCTCGGCAAATCGCTCACGGATGCGCTCGCGTGGGGACCGATAAACTCAATGTCGGTCGTCCAACATGTCGGCGCGCAGAAAGGCCTCCTCTCGCGCGACGCGCTTCTCAAGTACCTTGCCGACGCGCCGGCAGAGTATCGCGCCCAGTCGTTTTAAAATAAGTTTCAGTCCGTTTCCAGTATTGATTCTTTAAGCGCCGAATAACTCGCTTCGCTTCCGGCATCAATGACGGTGACATTTCCGTCGGAAATATGGACGATGAGCCAAGCCGCGACGGCGCCGGCGAGCGTAATGAGCAGTATCGAGAAATAGGTGTTAATTCTATCCTTCATGCATTCATTATATACGTACAAATTCGCGCACCGCGTCTTCTATATGCGGAGCGTCCAGTCCGTAGTGCTTAAGAAGCTCCTCCGGAGAGCCGGACTGCCCGAACTGGTCTTGTATGCCGAGC
>JACOXQ010000073.1 GCA_016182285.1 Candidatus Kaiserbacteria bacterium | reverse complement strand
AGCCCGAAAAGGGCCGAACGCACGCGATGTGCACGCCATATTTTTCGTGCGCGAGCCGCGAGAGATATTCGCCGGTAAGCTTCGACCAGCCGTACGTCATGTCGGGTGCCCCCAGATTGCCTCCGGAGAAATCGATCATATCTTCCTTGAGGGCGGTCGCTCCTTTTTGTCCCTGCAGGTGCGTCGGGTATGCCGCGGAGGATGAGGCATACAGTACCCGCTCCACCTTCTTTGGATTCCTGCTCACCCAAAGAAAGAATGCCGCGTCGATGCCGAGGTCGGTTGCAACGATGAGCGGATCGCCGTCGATGAGTGTGCGTCCTCCGACGATAGATGCCAAATGAAAGATGTCGCCGAAATCTGGAAGTATGCGGCTTGCACCGGCAGCTTCAGCATGGAAGAGCGGAATCACGTCTGCCTTAAGAAATACAATACTCCGCCCACCATTCGTAAAATATTCAGCATCACCGCGCATTTCGTGCCCCCATTGTTTCGAGAGCCATTCCGAGGGGTGATGTGCGCTCGCGATGCAGAGATTGTCTATGATCCAGATCTCGCGTGCACCGCGCTCCAGAAGGACTTTCGTGAGGTGCCGGCCGACGAATCCACAACCGCCCGTAACCAACACTGGCTTTTCGTTCATTGCGCTGAACTATACCCCGTGAGATAGCCTGCGTCATCTCATGGGGTGTATCTCATCTTAGATGTGCGTTGAAACCGTATGCGAAGGCCGGTCCACGTATAGAGAAATGTTTGCATAAAGGAGTTGTGGCTCACTCCTTCGAGCCTTGCGCGCCACGGTGCTTCGACTTCCGCTACGCGGCATCCGAGCCGCAGAGGTTTCAGGATGGACTCGAAGAGGAATGGAAATCCAGTTTCTTCCCATTGGATCGTCTTCAAAACCTGCGCGCGATATGCGCGGTAGGCGTAGGTGAGATCCGTAAGCTTTGTCCAATACAGGATGCGGAAAAAGTGCTGAAAGGTAAAATTAAGCACAAGTTTCAGCGGGTCGTACCCGCTAAAGCGCGCTCTGCCCTTCCAGCGGCTGGCTGCCACAACATCGAATCTCTCAAGCTGCTCGAGCATGGAGGGGAGGACGGCAGGATCGGTCTCGAGGTCTGCTGCCATGAGGACAACGATTTCTCCGCGCGCTCTGTCGATGGCATCTTGTATCGCACCTCCGATACCTCGGCGTGTTTGGTCGAACGATTCGATGGCGGAACCGTATGTGGCGCGAAGTTTCGCGATCGTTTCTCTGCACGCGGGCGTCGTGAGTTTTGGGTGCGTCACGATGAGGTACTCGATGGACTGTGAAGCCAGTAGCGTTGCGATTTTTTCGACAGTTTCGGCAAGCGAGTACGTCTCATCAGTCGCAGGCAGGATGATGGAAAGGCGCATTGAGAGTCAGTATCTCACGGGGTATACTGCCGGACAATGAAAAAACCGAAGTGGGTAGCCGTCTCTGGTGGCTTTGATCCTCTGCACGTAGGACACGTGCGCCTTTTTAAGGCCGCACGACGCATGGGAGATAAGCTCGTTGTGATTCTCAATAATGACAACTGGCTCCGCTCGAAGAAGGGGTTTGTCTTCATGCCGGAGATCGAGAGGGCAGAGCTCATGCGTGCGTTTCCATTTGTAGATAAGGTCGTTCTCACTGACCACAAGAAGGATGATGCCGACCGAAGTGTTGCACGAACACTCGCAAAGGTCCGCCCGGACGTTTTTGCAAACGGCGGCGATCGCGTCGCAAAAAATACGCCCGAGTCGAATGTATGCAAGCGCCTCGGCATACGCATGGTATTCAACGTGGGGCATGGAGGGAAGGTGCAGTCGTCTTCCTGGATGATCGACGCCGCGCGAAAACCGGCGTCCCGCACGGTGCGGCCATGGGGCATGTATTACGGATGGGACAGCGGAAAAGGATGGAACCTGAAGACCGTCTATATTCATCCGCGCAAACGGCTCTCGCTCCAGTATCACCACGGCCGCAGCGAACACTGGATGCTTGTCGAGGGAGATGCGACTGCCACGATTCAGCAATCGTCCGGATTGGAGGAGCGGTACCCATTGCGTCTCGGTGAGTCATTCCGAGTCGGGCAAGGTACGGTGCACCGGCTCGAATCGAAGCGCGGCGGCATAATCGTCGAGGTTGCGCTC
>JACOXQ010000037.1 GCA_016182285.1 Candidatus Kaiserbacteria bacterium | reverse complement strand
TTTATTGAGATTTTCTCAAAGGAAACTCATAAAAAGGTTGGAGATTCGACAAAAATTGACATCACGGGAGATGAATTTAAAAAATGGGTATACGCGAAATGGTCCATAGCACCGGAACGCAACATGAAAGCCTATAATCATCCGGCAATGTTCCCTAAAGAATTAATTTTCCGTCTCCTCAAGCTCTTCAGTTACCGCAATGACCTCGTGCTAGATCCGTTTAACGGTGTAGGTACGACAACAGTGTGTGCCGCAGAGACGGAGAGGAAATATCTCGGCATTGATGTATCAGATGAATACTGCAAAATAGCCAAGAAACGAATCAATGACGAGGTCGGGAGGTTGCTGTTAAAGTAAGATAATTATGGCAACAAAAATTCCAACCATACAAGATGTTGTTCGTGCGTACAACCTGCTTATGCGGCATATTGAAGATGATGCCCATGATGGACTTCGTGCATACGGTGGCATTATTCGAGCCGGAAAGGGCGCATTGGTGGAATCACTAGCAAGAAATATAATTGAAATCGCATGGCATAATCTTGGCGGCAAGGCGACCCGCCTCTCATTTGATAAGAAGCCAATTTTGGTTCCGATTAAAAAACAATACATTGACCGAATCAAAGACCAAAAGATACGCACGCATATCCTCAAAAATATCCGAGACTATGTTTATAAATTCAAAACGGATGTTCATGTAAATGTAGATAACAAACTAGTGATGGGCGTTGAGTGTAAGGCATATACCGAAAACGCCATGATAAAACGTATTGCCGTGGACGGTATGTTTCTAAAACAATCGCACCCAAAAGCTCTCAATGTTTTATTCCAACTAGAAAGTCAGCTCGGCGGCGATTACGGGGATATTAAAAAGGACATTCATTATGGTAGCAATCCAACACACACCATATTGTCCTATTTCGACGATGTTGATTTAAATATCATCACACTCCTTGATGGCGAGCGGAAAGTAGATCGTCCAATTCATAAAAGGAGGTTCTATAAGCGATTGAGAACAGAATCAGTTAAACGTGCTGTAAAAGTTTTTGAGGATATGCTTGGATACTCTTTATAATTATGGCAATTGTCATTGTCGGACTCGGGAACCCGGGAAAAGAGTATGAGAAGACGCGGCACAACGCCGGAAGGAACGCTGTTGAGCTCGTCGCCAAGAATGAGGAGTTTGACGGCTTTGTTTTTAATGGGAAAGGTAAAGCGCTAGTTACGAAAGGCAAAATAGGCAAAGAGAGCGCGGTTCTCGTCCTGCCGGAGACCTACGTGAACCTCTCCGGAAAAGCCGTCGCCCAGTTTGTTAAAAGTGTAAAAGCTGCAAAGAATTTGTTAGTCGTACACGACGACCTGGACTTGCCGCTCGGCACTATAAAGATGGTGTTCGCGCGCGGGAGCGGCGGACATAAAGGGGTGGAGAGCGTCATGCGCGCCGTGAAGACGCAGGACTTCGCGCGCATCCGCATCGGCGTTGCGCCCGTTGGCTCGAAAAATCAGGCGAAAAAACTGAAAGATGAAGAAAAGGTTATCAAGCACGTGATAGGGAAGTGGAAGCCCGCCGAAGAAGCCGTTTTCAAAAAAGTTCTGAAAAAATCCGCCGAGGCTATCCGCCTCTACGCCGCCTCCGGCCTCGCCTCCGCCACCCAATTCGCCAACACCCGCTAAAATAAAAGAAGTCTGACTTCTTTTATTTCTTCTTGCCGGAGAAGGTGAGCGTCATGCGCTGTTCTTTCGGTTCAAACAGCGTAATGGTGAAGGGGTACGTCTTGCCGAGCTCAAGCGTCTCGCGCAGTTCGGCCGGTGTTGAGAATTCAGAGACATGCACCAGACCCGCCACCCCTTCTTCAATAGAGGCCAGCGCGCCGTGCTTATTGTACTTAATCACGACGCCAGGTACTTCCATGCCCTTAGAGTAGCGTTCAGCCGCGGTGTGCCATGGATTTTCCTTTAGCGCCTTGATAGAGAGTGAAATCTTTCCGTCTTTTATTTCAATCACCTTGACGCGCACTTTATCGCCGACGGTACAGAACATATGCGGGTCCTCCACGAGGCCCCAGTCCAGCTCGCTGATGTGAACGAGACCTTCCAATCCCGGCTCCAACTTCACGAAGACGCCGAAGTCTACGATGCCGGTTACTTCGCCGTCTGCGGTGTCGCCGACTTGGTACTTATCTATGAGAGACGCTTTTTCTTCCGCCTCGTTGCCTGTGCGTTCCGAGAAGATTAACTTACCCTCCTTCGCATCCGCGGTAATAATTCTTACAGAGAGAGGATGTCCGACGAGATTCATAAGCTCGCTGAAAATCTTATCCTTATCGCCCTCCGGAACGCGCGGGTAATGCTCTTTGGAGAGCTGTGAGGCGGGGAGAAATCCTTGTATTCCCTGCCACGAGAGAATAAGGCCTCCCTTGTTCGCTTCTTCAACAACAAGAGAGTACGGAGTTTGAGAAAGTATAGCGGTCTCGGCCTCGCCCCAGAGCGCGGCCTGCCGCGCCTCCTTCAGCGAGAGCTCTATGTAGCCGTCGCGACCGGCCGAGTCCACGACTTTAGCGCTGATAAGGTCGCCGGGGTTCGCCTTACGCAATACATCAGCGGCGTTGAGGTATTCGCGACCGTAGATGAGGCCGGTGCCGAAAGGGGGGAGGTCGATGTAGACGCGCCCGCGGCTAATCGCGATAACCGTGCCTTCAACGATGTCGCCGGCCGATGGCAGGGTCGGGATTGAATCTATTAAAGAAGCCATCGGATGGCCTTCTGGTAGATGTACGGTCGGGAGCGGAACAGAGACTCTTTTAGCCTCTTTTACTTCGTCAGACATATATAAAAGGTGTGCGATTTTGGAAACAAGTACTTGAACCTTTCGGCGCAAGGGTTAGCTAGTTTCTACTTCTCGCCCACACAACAGATGAACTATAGCATATGACACTAAAAAATGCTAGAATATACGCAATGGTTATTACGCATCACGGCGGGCAGTGCTTCAAGGTTACGTTCGGCGAGCTGACGTTAGTTTTTGACCCGATAAGCAAGGGTTCGGCACTGCCCGCCGTGCGCTTCGGCGCCGATATCGCGCTCGTCTCGCGCAACCATCCCGACATGAACGGCGTAGAAGAAGTCGCCTACGGCGATAAAAAACCGTTCGCCGTCACCGGCCCCGGCGAGTACGAGCGGCAGGGCGTCGTCGTACAGGGGTTTCTCTCGAGTAGCAATTACCCTACTTCGCCCCAGAAGGCTACGAAGGGCGAGCGGTCTGAATCCGAATACATCAATACAATATATAGCGTTCAGCTGGAGGACATGACGCTCGTGCATTTGGGCGCGCTCGCCGACACCGAGCTCTCGCACGAGGCGCGCGAGAGCATTGACGATATAGACGTGCTCTTTGTGCCTGTGGGCGGCGATGGAACTCTTTCTCCGGCGAAAGCGCACGAGCTCGCCGTGTCGCTGGAGCCGAAAATTATCGTCCCGATGCACTGGAACGCCAAATCACTTGATGCATTTTTGAAAGCGGCAGGGAACGGAAGCGAAAAAGTTGATAAGCTGACGCTGAAGAAAAAGGACTTGGCGGGCCGCGACGGGAGTATAATTGTCATAACTCCTTAACACCAATGAAAACCATTATTGAACACATTGAGCGAGTGAAGGGCCAACCGCACCACGTGCGCAGGCGTATAGCCTTCGGCACTGCCGCAGCCGGTACGGCGATTATCGCGCTTACGTGGCTCGCGATCTCCCTCAGCACGGGCGCGTTCGCGCTCAAGGACACGTCATTTGCGCGAAGCGCCTACGGCGACGGAGCCACCGAGGCCTCCGGCGGCGCCGAACAGCTCGCAGGCGTCGGCGCCGCAGCTTTACTCTCGGACGATAATGCGCCGGCGAGTATAGAGATTATTGACTCGCCGTCTTCATCGTCTCCGGGAAAGAAAGCGGAGCCGACGATAATTCCTTTCTAAATAATGGCTTCTAAAGACCAAAAGCGCGATGCGCCGGCCGTAGCGGCGAATATCATCAACCAACCGATTGTTTCGGAAATGCGCCAATCGTACATTGACTACGCGATGACTGTGATTACCGGCCGAGCTCTGCCGGACGTGCGCGACGGGCTGAAGCCGGTGCACCGCAGGATCCTTTACGCGATGAAAGAGATGGGCCTCGTCCCCGGCGCCAAGTTCCGCAAGAGCGCCGCCGTGGTCGGCGACGTGCTCGGCAAGTATCATCCGCACGGCGACATCGCCGTGTACGACTCCATGGCGAAGATGGCGCAGGAATTCTCGCATCGCTATCCGCTCGTCTTGGGCCAAGGCAACTTCGGCAGCATAGACGGCGACTCTCCGGCGGCGATGCGCTACACCGAGGCGAAGATGTCGCGCATAAGCGAGGCTCTTCTTGCCGACCTTGAGAAAGATACGGTCAGCTGGAACCCGAACTACGACGCGACGCGCGAAGAGCCGAACGTACTCCCCGCAGCGCTCCCGAACCTTCTCTTAAACGGCACGCTCGGCATCGCGGTCGGCATGGCGACTAACATTCCTCCGCACAATCTGCGCGAGGTCGTCGCGGCGGCCGTCCACTTGATTGATAATCCGGATGCGACCACCGACGAGTTGCTGCAATTCGTGAAGGGCCCCGATTTCCCGCTCGGCGGCGTCGCATTCGGCCAATCAGACATCAGGCACGCGTACGGGAGCGGCAAGGGACCGGTCGTGGTGCGAGGCGAAGCGGAGATTGTTGATGACGGTAAGAAGGACACGAGCATCATCATCACCTCAATCCCGTATCGCGTGAACAAGAGCGAGCTAATAATCCGCATGGCCGAGCTCGTCCAGGAGAAGAAGCTGGAGGGTATACGCGACCTGCGCGACGAGTCTGCCGGCGGCGATATTCGCGTCGTGGTGGAGCTTAAGGGCACTGCGCACCCGCAGGCAGTCTTGAATAATCTCTATAAATATACGGAATTGGAGAGCACCTTCCACTACAACATGCTCGCGCTCGTCGCCGGCGTGCCCGAGATGCTGTCGCTCTCGGGCATGCTGGAGCATTTCATAGAGCATCGCCGAGAGGTGGTGAAGCTCCGCACGGAGTTTGACCTGATGCAGGCGGAGGCGCGCGAACATATTCTGCTCGGCCTCTCCAAGGCGCTGGACCACATTGACGAGGTCATCGCTCTCATCAAGAAGGCTGCGGATGTTCCCGCCGCGAGCGCGGCGTTAGAGAAGAAATTCGGCTTCTCCGTGCTCCAAGCGGCGGCGATTCTTGAAATGCGCCTCTCCAAGCTCGCCGGACTGGAGCGCCAGAAGATAGAAGACGAGCTCGCCGAAGTGCAGGCGCTCATCAAGAAACTGAAAGAAATTCTTTCGTCGGCTAAGAATATTCTCGCCGTGGTTAAAAGAGAGCTAATGGAGCTCGGCGAGAAGTACGGCGACGACAGGCGCACGCGGATTGTAAAGGGGGGCGTGCAGAATATTTCCGCAGAAGACTTGGTGCCGGACGAGGACTCAATGCTTGTTCTGACACAAGGAGGATATGTTAAGAGGACGAATCCTAACGAATACAAGATACAGAAGCGCGGAGGAGTCGGCGTAGTGGACATCGCGACGAAGGAAGAGGACATCGTAACGCATTTTCTGGTTGCGAATGCTCACAGCGACCTCCTCTTCTTCACCACTTTCGGCAAGGCGTACCAGCTGAAGATGTACGAGATACCGGAAGGGAAGCGCGCGACTAAGGGGAAGTCCATCATGAACTTCCTCCAGCTCTCCGGCGAAGAGTCCGTAACAAGCGTGCTTGAGGTGCCCAAAGGAGCGGCGCTTGACGCGTCATATGTTGTTTTCGTAACCGAACAGGGCGCGGCGAAGAGGGTGGCGGCGCGGAGCTTCGCCGACGTGCGCCGCTCCGGCATCATTGCGATTAATCTCAAAAAAAATGACACCTTGGTTTCGGCGAGCCTCTCGGGCGAGGGCGACACGGTTTCTATAGTGACGGCGAAGGGGCAGTCAATACGTTTTGAAGCCGATGATGTGCGCGAGATGGGCAGGACCGCCGGCGGAGTGCGCGGAATAAGCGTGAAGAAGAACGACCGCGTCGTTTCGGCGGAGGTGATTTCCGCCGCGGCGAAAGACGCCTCGCTTCTCGTCATCATGAGCAAGGGCTACGGCAAGCGCACCAAAATTTCCGAATACAAGGTCCAAGGACGCGGCGGCTCCGGCATTAAGACCGCGAATGTGACGGCGAAGACGGGCGAAGTCATCGGCGCGAAAATTGTTGTTGGAAATATAGAAGGAGAAGAACTTGTTGTGGTTTCAAAGAAGGGACAAGTTATCCGCACTTCAGTCGCCGGAATCTCGCTCCTCTCGCGCGCCACCCAGGGCGTCCGCATCATGAAGCTCCGCGACGGCGACAGCATTGCCAGCATGGTCGCGTTGTGATATAGGCACTTCGCTCGACAAAGCCGTTCCTCGCGGCTTTTTCTTTTTCACAAGCACAAGCACCGAGCGCAGCAATATTGTTATCAACAGCCGGTCGGCAAAGATAACAATATTGTGAGGCAAGGAGGGTAGAGTAGGAGGATGGGAAAACTTGAGGAGGCTTCTCGGAAAAGGAAGAAAAAGCGTGATATCCAAAGTGCCGTACTTGCCGTTGTCGCGGTGGCGGGCTTCATAGCGTTCGCCGCCACCGCAGGAAATGCGATCCAGCTTCTCGATTATTTGCCGAAAGAGAAATATAATTTGAGATACCAGATGAAGTCAGCGGCAGGGCGCCTTGTGGCAAAGGGGTACGCGGTATGGATTGAAAGGGATGGTAAGAAATTTCTACGGATAACTCCAGCCGGACGCAAGGCATTCGCGTTTGAGCAGGCAAAAGTCGCCCTAAAGAATCAGAAAAAGAAATGGGACGGTCGTTGGCGGATGGTCGTCTTTGACGTTCCCGAGCGGCGCAGGCGCGTGCGGATTCGTCTGTGTGCGGTGATGCGCGAGATAGGGTTCGTTCGTTTGCAAGACAGCGTGTGGGTGTATCCATACGATTGCGAAGACTTCATCGCGCTTCTCAAAACAGAACTGAAGATTGGGAAGGATGTTCTCTATGCGATTGCGGATACGATTGAGCATGATAAGGCCATTCGCCGGCACTTTGCTCTGCTATAACGCTAGCTGAAATATTGTTATCAACAGCCGGTCGGCAAAGATAACAATATTGTGAATCGTGCAAATGTGCAGATATACAGATGTGCAGATGTGCAGATGTGCAGACTGGCGGGTGTTGATTGCGCGGTCGCCGGAGGCGGCCGCGTGTTATTTTATATACATGACCGCGCACTTTAGTTCTCCACGCGAAAATGTTCTCCAATTGGGCCTTCGCGAGGGAATGAAGGTCGGCGACTTCGGCGCCGGCAGCGGCCATTACGCGCGGGCTGCCGCGGCTATCGTCGGGCACGGCGGGAAAGTCTATGCGATAGACGTGCAGGAGGATGTGCTGAAACATCTAAAGCTCAATTCTCACGAACACCATCAGCGCATCATTGAAGCAATCTGGGGCGATATTGAGAAGCTCGGCGGGACGCACCTAAGGGAGGCGTCGCTGGACGCCGTCCTGCTCGCCAACACGCTTTTTCAAATTGATAATCGCGAGGGGCTCCTCGGCGAGATACAGCGCGTTTTGAAGCCGGGAGGGAAGTTCATGCTTGTTGATTGGGCCGGCAGTTACGGCGGCATGGGTCCGGCTCCGGAAAGAGTCGTAACCGAACACGATGCCGAAGCCGTATTTATCAACGGCGGTTTCCATAAGGTCAAGTCCTTCCGCGCTGGACCGCACCATTATGGGGTAATCTTTACCGCGCCATGAAGATGTCACTTTTCCAGATTATTTTAATCGGTGTTTTCGGTCTCGGCGCGCTCATCGGCCTCTTCGTCTTCGCGACCTATACAAGCGGCATCGGGGAAGAAGGAATCGGCACCGTCGTCATCTGGGGCGTTCTGCCGGAGGATGCGATGCAAGCGACGCTCACGGCTATCGGACAAACGAATACGGAAATAAAGAGCGTCTCGTATGTGCAGAAGGACCCCTCAACCCTGCAGTCCGACGTGGCCTCCGCGATAGCGACCGGCGTTTCGCCGGACCTGGTGCTCGCTTCGCAGGAAGACCTGCGAGCTCTCGCGAAGTTTATCGTGCCGATACCGTTTGACACGCTCTCCATCAGCACGTTCACGACTACGTTTATAGAAGGCGCCGAAGTTTTTACAGCGCCGGGAGGTTACTACGGAATACCGTTTCTCGTTGACCCGATCGTCCTATTCTTTAACCAATCCATTCTTTCAAGCAACGGCATCGCGAAGCCTCCTGCGACATGGGAATCGTTAACCGGCCTCGTGCCGAACATCGCGATTCTCACGCCGACTCGGCAGATTAAACGCGGTCTTATCGCGCTCGGCACATACAATAACGTGAGCAATGCGCGCGGGATACTCTCATCGCTGTTCCTCCAGACAAGCGTGCCTCTCTCGTCCTATTCAGCAAGCGGAGTCCTCTCCGGCAATCTCGGAACGACTGCTCAAGGCGGAGTGCCGCCCGGAGAGGCCGTGCTCGGCTTCTATACGCAGTTCGCCGACCCGTCAAAAGTCTCGTATACATGGAACGCGTCTCTGCCCAACTCCAGACAGATGTTTCTCGTCGGCGATCTGGCGCTTTATATCGGATATGCATCCGAAGCCCGCTACCTGCGCTCCGCAAATCCTAATCTTAATTTCAAAGTTGCTTTACTTCCGCAACCCGCTACCGCGCAGATTAAGAGAGTATACGGTCTTATTTATTCTCTGATGATCTCTCGCGGAACGAAGAACCCTTCAGGAGCGTACCAAGTCGCGGCGCTTCTATCTAACTCGTCCGAGCAGTCTATAGCAGCTGCCACGACCGGACTCGCTCCGGTAAATCTGAACGTGCTGGCGGCCGCACCGGCTGACCCGATCGCGACGGTTGCCTCTTCAGAAGCGCTCTATACGCGAGGATGGCTGTCCCCATCATCTCCCGACACGGACGGGGTCTTCTCGGGTATGATTAACAATGTGATAAGCGGACGCTCGTCCCTCCAAACCGCGCTCGCCTCCGCCGAGCGCTCTTTGAGCGCGCTTTTGCAAAAATGACCATGCGCTTCTTCGCCATTACCATCTTCGCTTTTGCACTTTTCGCGCTCGCGCCTATGACGCTCGCGCAGACCGGTGCTCCGGCTTCGCAAACGGGGGACAACGCAGGTAAGGCCCCTGCACAAATCACCGACCCTTCTTACGGCCAAAAACCACCACAGGGGACCAACGTCACTCTCATCAACCCGCTTAAGGGAAGCGGCGACCTGCAGAAATTCCTGCTCAACATTCTGGATTTCGTAATTCGCATCGGCACGGTCGTCGTTATCCTGATGCTCGTTTACGTCGGCTATCTGTTTGTCGCCGCACAAGGCAAAGAGGATAAAATTAGAGAAGCGCGGCAGGCGCTCCTCTATACTCTCGTCGGCGCCCTCATCCTCCTCGGCTCCAAGGCGATAGCCTTCGGCATAGAAGCGACCGTGCAGGCTCTCTCGGTCGGCAAGTAGCATGACATTCAAGCAATTCATCGGGAGCGGCGATACCGGCATCATCGGCGCCATCAACACGGTCATAGTTCCGGTCATCTTCGCGCTCGCGTTCCTCGTATTCGTTTGGGGATTGTTTAAGTTCGTCAGGGATGCCGGAGACGACACGAAACGCGCTGAAGGACGCCAGTTTATTCTCTGGGGGCTTCTAGGCATAGCGGTGCTATTCTCGGTCTGGGGATTCGTGAACCTGTTGTTATCCACGCTCGGAATAATGCCGCGCGCATAATGTGCAATACTTATTCATATATGAAATCCATCACTCGTTACTCCGCCGTCTTCGTCGCCTCCGCAATGCTTATCGCTCCCTCGTTGTCATATGCGCAAACTCAAATATATTCCGACTCGTTTGGCAACTTCCAATACAATAGTCCTAATTTTTCAATCGGCTTCGGTAGCGGCGCAGGAAATGTCTTTGCTTGCGGAGCGAGCAATATCTGCCGAGTCGCATCCACTATTCTATTCATCATCAACAACGTACTCGTGCCGGTGCTCTTCGCCGTCGCCTTCATCGTTCTACTCTACGGCATCGTCTTGAAGTATATCTTTTCTCACGGCGACCCGGAGAAGGTGAGCGAGGGCCACAAAGTCATCCTCTGGGGGCTCGTCGCCTTCGTGGTGATGATATCCATCTGGGGCCTTGTGAACGTCATCGCGAACACATTCGGCCTCTACGGCATCGGGGCGCCGCCGACCCCTCGCTCATACTAATCAATCAACATGAAAAAATATCTTGTCGCCGTTGCATTCGCTCTAGTCATAGGCGCGCCGAGCGCGTACGCGCAGTTTGATTATGCCTGCAACCCGCCTTGTTCGGCAGGAATGTTTTGCAACAGCGATAGGACCTGCGTTTCCATCTCACAAACGTTAACTCAACAACCTACAAGCGGCGGCATCAATATAAGCTACATCAAGCCGTATTCCGACAGCATCATCGGCATTATCAACTCCATCTTCGTGCCGGTGCTTATCGCCATCGCCTTTATCGTCTTCCTCTGGGGCGTGTACAAGTACTTCATCTACCACGGCGACAGCGAGTCCGATAAGATGGAGGGGCGCAAGTATGCCATGTGGGGCATCATC